>DASXEJ010000305.1 GCA_036490175.1 Pirellulales bacterium
CAGCAGCTGGTTGCAATCCACCTTCGCCGGCGACGTCAATGGCGATGATGTTGTCAACGGACTCGACCTCAACACCGTTGCCTCGCATTGGCTCCTCTCGTTACCAACCGGGGATGGCTCTGCGTCGAGCACCGTCGACAGTGACCGCGCCTTTTTGATGACGGCGGCGCCAGGCATCACGTTAGCACCGGTGAACGGCGGCGCCGATCATACAACGTCATTCTCGGAGATTCCAATTCCGTACCCAGGACAGCTGCGGTTGACAGCGTGATGTCGCAGCAAGTCCGTGCAGAGCCGGCAATTCGCGGCCCATCGGACACTTCGAGCGCCGTGTGGCCCGCGCGCGAATCTTCTCAGGTTGACGCACAAAGCGCTTCGGTTGGCGAGTCAAGGAGGGCGACGGTCGACGACGAGCTGCTGAGCACACTGGCTAGCAGCCGACAATTTGTCGCCTCCCTGACACCGGCACGGGCCGTCGGGCACCGTGGTAGTTCCCTTTACTCGTCCGGCGCAGGTTGATGCGGGGCAATCCAGGAAAAAGGCAAATGTCAAGAAAACAAAGGGTAGTAAGGAAGCTTGCAATGTGTAGACGGGCATCCGCACGCGGATTTACGCTGGTTGAATTGCTAGTCGTCATCGCCATCATCGGGATTTTGATCGCGTTGCTGCTGCCAGCTGTTCAAGCGGCGCGCGAAGCAGCACGCCGCAGCCAGTGCATCAATAATCTCAAGCAAATCGGCGTTGCGCTGGCCAACCACGAAAGCGCCATGCAATACTTCCCACAGGGTCGTCAATACCCTGATTTTGCAAACGGAAGCAAGATCCAAGTGAAGTACACAAATTACGACAGTGCCACGCAGCAGACCTCCGCGTGGCAAACCGGCTATTACTCGGTACATGTCCGTCTACTTCCTTACATGGAGCAGACAGCCGTTTACAGCATGATCAACTTTTCTGTTGCGCAAGCGCATCAGATGACGGCTGGCGGCATACCCGTCAATGTTAACTACCAGGCGTATGACACGGCCCAAGGGTTGTTCATTTGCCCTTCGGATCCGAACACAGGCCGCGTCATTTCGGAAAACAACTACGTCTACAACTTCGGCGGCGCCACGCCATACGCGGGGGCAGTGGACACAAATAATCAGTCCACGCGCACCGCTGTGAGCCTAGGTAACGGCGCATTTACCTATGGTACGGCGCTCCGCACTGGAGATTTCACCGACGGGTTGTCGAATACTGCTTTCTTCTCAGAACGCACGAAGGGGAGCGGGCGGAATTACAACGTTGAGCTCCCGGCGAAGAGCGACATCG
Source organism: Pirellulales bacterium (assembly GCA_036490175.1). Lineage (NCBI taxonomy): Bacteria > Pseudomonadati > Planctomycetota > Planctomycetia > Pirellulales > Pirellulales bacterium. The sequence goes on from DASXEJ010000305.1 coordinate 1,315, forward strand.
TGGACGGCAGGCCGCTGGGTGTGACGTCCGGGCTGATGGACGTCACCGCCATGTATAACGCTTGTCTGAGTTACGTTCCGGCGGTCGATTCAAATAATTACACGTCCTTTGGCCGATGGCTGGAAGTCGACTGGGGAAAGGGAGACATCAACTACAGTGACGGCTGGCCCTTCGCCGGGTACGACGGCACAATGTACAACCATGTGGCCACACCCAACTGGATAGGCTACGACTGCGCTTACGACCCAATCGCCGACACGCCGGGCGAGCATGCGATCGTCACCGCCCGCAGCGAGCACCCGGGTGTCGTCAATGTCTGCTATGGCGACGGCCATGTGGGCATAGTCGCTTCTTCCATTGACTTGCAGGTATGGCGAGCACAGGGAACGCGCAACGGCAGCGAGCCTGTGTCAGCTGGTCAGTAACCAGTGCAGGATCGGGGGCAATTGTTACCAGCTTCGAGCGCATCCTTGAATAGAGGACAGGCGGGTATGGTGGATAGCCGGACTTTAGTGCTGACGCTCGACGGCGAAATCGGCAACGTGTTCCAGCACCGTGCGGGCGGCACTTGGCGCCAATTGAGCGAGCTCGCCGCGCGCCCGGTCAGCGTACCAGCGGGCCTTGTCCCGGCTGTATGCGATGGCATCCGTTTTCTCGAACCAGTGGTCCAAGGTGCCGTTATTCCGCGGCGCGGCGCGGTCGAGCAACGCGATGATCTTGGCCTGTTCCAATTCATTGACCTGTGACAACAGGCGAATCAAAGGAAGCGTCGGCTTGCGCTGCTCGAGATCGGTACCCAGCGATTTGCCGGTGGTGATTTCATCTCCTTGCACGTCGAGCAGATCATCGACGATTTGGAAGGCAATACCCAAGTAACGCCCATAGCGCGCCAGTGATTCTTCCACGTGCGCTGCCGCTCCGGCATAGTGTGCCCCCAGGCGGCAGCAGCAGGCACAAAGCTCGGCGGTCTTGGCTTCGATGATATCGAGATATTGCTGCTCGGAAAGTTGATACTTGCCGCGGCTGTCTATTTGCCGCAGTTCCCCTTCGCACACAGTATTAGTCGCTTTGCCGATCGTCTGGCAGGCGAACGTGGTGCCGAGAGTACTGGCAAGATAGAAAGAATGCGTGAACAAATAATCGCCCAACAGCACGCTCGACTCGTTTCCCCACCGCGCATTCACAGTATCGAGGTGGCGGCGAATACTGGCGTCGTCGAGTACGTCGTCGTGGACGAGCGTCGCCGTATGGATCATTTCCATCACGGCCGCCAGAACCAGGTGCTCGCGGCCGACGGAACCGGTCGATTTGGCTGCCAACAGCACCAAGGCGGGTCTCAAGCGTTTGCCACCCAAGCGGAAACTATGACGAACCAACTCGTCGACGGCGGGATACTTGCTGCGCAGCTCATTGCGCAGGATGTCTTCTGCCTGCGCAAGCTCCTCGGCAATGGGATCGTAGAGCCGTGCGAGGAGATTATTGTGAGATCCGTCGGAAACGTCGGCCAATTGGCTCATGCCCATCCTCGAATCGCTGCCATGCGCATGTCGTGGTTGCTGACGGGGTTGCTGGGGGACTGGAGAAGCCTCATGCTAGCCGCCGCCTGTACGGTAGTGGTGGTGCCGGACGCGTGCCGTCGGGTAGACGGAGTTCCCTGTACGGCAAGGGTGAACGCAAAAGCAGCCCAGGCATTCAGCTACGCTCGGGATGGATGATCCCGGGCTGCCGAGACTACAACCGCATTCCACCCGGCGGTTTTAACCGATCACAGCGATGTCGGAAACAGGCGCTCCCTGAAACAGAGTGCGGTCTCAACCGGCGCTCATGCTCCTAGTTGCCTCGGCGGTAATGGCCCGATCGTCCTCCTTGCTTTTCTTCGAGTTGAATACTGCCGACGACGATGCCGCGGTCGACCCCTTTGCACATGTCATAAATCGTCAGGGCCGCAATGCTTACGGCTACGAGCGACTCCATCTCGACCCCTGTTCGCGATGTGACGCGCGTCGTCGCTTCAATGGCAATGGTCGTAGCGTCGAGAAAGTCAAACATAATCTCTACCGAATCGAGCGGAAGTTGATGGCAGAGAGGAATTAGCTCGCTGGTCCGTTTTGCTGACATTATGCCGGCCAGCCGCGCCACCTCCAGCACATCCCCTTTGGCCATCCGCCGATCGCGGAGCAATTCGAGAGTGGCCGCAGCCAATTGTACTCGTCCGCTGGCCCTGGCCATGCGCGCGGTGACCGGCTTGTCGCCGACGTCTACCATGCGGCTAGCGCCCTGCGAGTCGAAATGGCTTAGTTCATCCATTTAGCCGCGCCGTGATCGAAATGAGACGGTTCGTCCAACCGATTCGGTCATTGTAGAGATCACCCGGCAGGCGTCGAGGGTGCCGGGCCGCCGGCCAGCAGGTTCATTCGAGGGGCGCCGGCCGAAGCACAGGGGGCGAAGAGTCGCCGAAAGCCCGATACAAGGGCCTGGCAAGGCCGGGACCGGCCGGGGCGCCCCGGGCCGCAGGCGTGCAGCCCAAAGCTGGGGAGAGTGCGGTAGGCGACGTGCCGTTTTCCTGTCAGTGCGCGGCGAAGAGCGCTGGCAGGTCCACAAGAAGCATTCAAACGAGGGGCAATGCTGGGTCCGGGAATACCCAGCGTTGCCATGAGCCGAGTCTTTCGGCTGCCTCGCAGAATCCGAGCCGTCGCGGGGGTCTGCCGCGACGGGTTGATCTTTTGAGCGGCGAAGCCGACTGCCCCAGAGGGCATTAGGCGTATATCCGAATCACGCAGTTCCTAGACGAGCTCTTTCCGGGCACCAATCAATGTCCGAATACGCTCGGCCAAGAGAGCCACGTCGAAAGGCTTCTTGAACGTCTCGTTGATGCTCGAACGATCGAAGCTGTTCGCATTGCCGTCATCGGGCAGCAGCGCGATCAGAATCGTTTCGGCATACTCCGTATTGCGACGCAGATTTTGACAAATCTGCAGCGCCTCGGTGCGACCGATCGAGAAATCGACGATGATCGAATCCGGATGGAAGCTCTCAGCCTGAATACCGGCCTCGAAGCCACTGGCCGCAACCGCCACGCGGAACGAACGCTCGGCGGGGAGTTCCCGCTTGAGGTTCTCAATCAGGACCTGGTCCTGACCGACGATCAGCACTTTTGCCATTGCTTCGTCTTCCAAGTCGCCCAGCGGCATGCCGTGCTCCTTGAGAAAGCGAATCAAATACTCACGAGGGATTCTCCGGTCTTGCGAGCCGGGAATACGGTAGCCCTTGAGCCGGCCGGAATCGAACCACTTGCTCACCGTGCGGGGGGCCACTTTACAGATCTTGGCGACCTGTCCAGTTGTAAAGACCTTCATCGCAAACTCTCCAATTCGTTCACGTTGTTTGGGATCTTCGCTCTTCCGGAATGACCAAGTTCCCGGAAGAACATCAGCCCCTCGCTTGCGTTTCTGGCGGCCTTCTCGCGGTCCTTCGTGCCGGCTGTGGGCAACCGGGCCGCCATCTGGCAAGCATCTGGGTCGGGGCTTTACGTGTTTTGGCTCTTTGTCGGCTCTGGCTCAGCTCCCTCTGACCGGTGCCATACATTCTTCCTATCGACGTGCATTGCAATCAGCATGTAGTGAAAATCCGTAAACTAGGGAACACGCGTTCCCTCCGCGCCAATACGGACAGTCACAGCAGGCTAGAACGCAAGCACGTGCGGCGAACACAGCGAGGGGGAGCCGGCGCGCAATCAACCGTGTTGTGGCTGATTTACCAGCGTATAAGGCGTGGCTTGTGGCAGGTCCCCCCTGCGAACTCACCCAAGCAGCACATGTCTCGTTTGAGACGCTGTGTGCCTGATGAGCTATCCGCAAGTAAGTTTCGAGATAAAGCCGGTTGTGACTTTAAAAACTTTTTCCAATCGTAACGCCCTCCACGGTCATGCCGCTCTTTCCAGGGGCAGAAGGGCAATGGTTTGCGGGATATCGGCTGTTTGGGAGCGTAGTCCTATGCCTGCGGCCGGCTCCAACTGTCGTGACGTTAGCGATTGCATCGATCCTGCCAGGCGAAACGTAGATATCACTTCTCGCGGTTGCAACGTCCCGACGCGAGCGTGCGGCGGCGCTATGGGGGTACACGGGCGAAACAAGTTCGCTGCGCGGCGCCGCTTTCAATCGGGCGTCGCCGACAAGCCATTTGCACGCGAATATTCCGACTGTCCCCCTACTGATTCTACGCCCCCCATGACGTAGAGTTTTTTGCGAGCGAGCGCGTCCTTCACGGGGCTGCCGTTCCGCAAACCGAACGCGACGCCGGGAACGAGAGATCGAATCATGGCAAGCTTTTCGGAGCTGGAGCCTTTCGGGTCGCCGAGACGGAAGGCGACCAGCTCGTGGGGAATCGAGGCTAACCCGGGGACGACCGCCGGCAACGGCGTGCTAGCGACTGAGGTCGATTCTGCATTATCCGGCGGGGCTGGCAGCTTTGCTCCGCAATCGTCGCCGGAAAGCAACGGGGCCGCTGGTGCGTCCGCACGATCTGGTCAAGCGTGCATGTTGCGCCGCGTTGCTCCGTATCCGGCATCCTCAGGTGTTCAGCCGTCACGGACACTTTGGCCACGAAATGTATTCGCACCGTTTGTCGACGTGGGACTATCGCCCGCATCCGGACCGTACCCCCAGTTCGACCTACTCGGAGCGGCTCAGGCCCTCGGCGTGAAGTATTTCAACCTGGGATTCGTGAACGGGGATTTCAACGGCCAGCCGATCTTTGCCGGCTATCGTTTGGACAGCCCGTGGGATCATGGTTTGCGCCGGCAGATCAAGGAGCTGCGGCAAAGGGGTGCCGACGTCGCCCTTTGTTTTGGGGGGGCCAATGGCGCGGAAATGGAACTCGCGCGGGTCGTCGACGACGTCAACGAACTAGCGACAGCTTACGAACACGTCGTTGATTCCTATGGCGTGAACCGCGTGAACTTTGCAATCGAGGAGTCTGCGTTAGTTGATCAGGAATCAATCGATCGTCGCTCGCAGGCCATCGTCTGTTTGCAGCAAAAACGGGCTTGCGCAGGGCATCCGCTGGAGGTCTGGCTTTCCCTCCCTGCGATGCCTGCCGGTCTAACGACGGACGCGCTCCGTGTTGTCATCTCGGCCTATGCGGCGCGCATCGACTTGGGGGGCGTCAACCTTATGGCTATGAATTTTGGTGAAGCTGCGGCGCGCGATCCTGAAGAGCGGACGGGCGACCTGGCGATTCAAGCGGCCCATGCCGCGGTCGATCAGCTGTGCGAAATTCAGGATTCACTGAACTCGGGAACCTGTGCTGCGCAAGTTTGGGGCCAGGTCGGGATCACGACCATGGTCGGCCAGAACGACACATTGACCGAGAGGTTCTACCAGCGCGACGCACAAAAGCTATTAGCCTTTGCCGAGGTAACGCGTCTCGGCCTGCTCTCGATCTGGTCGATCAATCGCGACGCGAGCACTGGCATTGCCAACTACGATTCGACAGGAATCGCGCAGGAGCCGTTCGAGTTTACGACGATCCTCGCCCCATATGCGAACTACGCCTGCGCCTAGACGGCGCGCTCGAATCAAGTGTGAGCTTCGCGGTGCGGGACACAGTGTCCGCTTCGAGACGTTTCCGCCGATCGACCATTTCACATGCCCACGAGTTGCGTAAGCCTGGCACCGTGCAATCGAGACGCCAAACAGCCAACGCGGCATGTGTGCCGCATCATGCGGCCTGCGTCTCGTCGTCTCCCGCAGCGCCCTTGGCCGAGGCGTCCTCTTCCGGCCGGAGTTCATCGTCGGTACTGACGTCTTCGAAGCGGACGGATACGCGTTTCGACACGCCCGACTCTTGCATGGTCACGCCGTACAAGGTCGTAGCGCAGGTCATCGTTTTCTTGGAATGCGTAACCACGATGAATTGCGTCCAGGCGAGGAACTCTTGCAGCACCGTGATGAACCGTTCGATATTCGCTTCATCTAACGCTGCGTCGACCTCGTCGAGTACGCAGAAAGGACTAGGCCGGTATTGAAAGATCGCCAACAGCAGTGCCACGCATGTGAGCGTCTTTTCGCCACCACTCAGCAACGAGATGTTTCGTGGCTCTTTGCCGGGGGGCCTCGCGACGATCTCTATGCCGCTTTCTAACAGATCCACCCCCTCGTCCTGCACAATGTCAGCCTGACCGCCGCCGAACATCTTGCGAAACAACGCCTGGAAATTTATGCGGACCTGCTCCAGCGTTGCGGTAAACAGTCGGCGACTGTCGGTGTTGATGCGGTCGATGATCTCGACGAGCGATTGTTTGGCCTCGGTCAAATCCTTGAATTGTTGCGACAAATGCCCGAAGCGCTGCTCCAACTCTTCGAGCTCGGCAAGGGCGTCAAGATTGACATTGCCGATATGCGCGATCTTGCGGCGCAGTTCGGCGATCTCCAGGTCGATCTCTTCACGCTGACGTGCCTCGTCGTTCGTCATGGGGGGCTCGAAGGCAGCGAGGTCCAAGCCGTAGTCTTCCTGCAATCGATCCGCGACCGCTGTGCGAGCGTGACGAACTTCGTGCGTCGCCAATTCGTGCGCGTGCATCCGCTCGTCTAGTTGGCGCATCTCGGTGCGCAGCCGTTGGACGGCGCTCAATGAGGCCGTGCGACGGCCGCGGCCCGCTTCCTGCTCCGCGATCAGGGCGGTTGTCTGGTCGACGGCCTGTTCCTTATCCAAGTACAGAATGGCCAGCTCCGATTCGGCCGCCAGCACGGTACGTTCGGCGTGAATCAGTCGTTCCAGGCATTGCGCCAACTCGCTGGCCACTTCATCGACGGTGCGGCGACGTTCGCGCTGGTCTTGCTCCAGTTGGTGAGCCCGCAGCCGCAAATTTGCCAGCCGCTCTTCTCTTTTGCCGAGTTCGATTTTGGTAGCCGCGACCTCGGCCTCGGTCGCGGATCGCTCCTGATCGAGCGCCGCGGTTTGCGCCGTGAGTTCGGCGGCCTGGCTCTCCATTGTTGCCAGCGTTGTTCGGGCGGCCTGCAATCTTGCGTGGAGCGTCTGCAGTCCGGTTTCGGCCGCGTCGGCTTGTTGATTAGCGTTGCCCAGATCGAGGCGGAGCCGCTTCTGCTCGATCTCGATTTGCGTGCTACGTTCCTGGGCCGTACCAGATCGCAGGCGCAATTCGCCGAGACTGGCCGCCAAATGTGCATGTTCCAGCTCAGCGTCGGCCAACGACCGCTGAACCTCGGCCATATCCGCGGCCACGGCGACACTGGTCGTAGTCTGACCAGCGATCGACGTTTCGAGTTCAGCAACCTGGGCACGCAGCATCTCGAGCTCGCTCTGTCGCGAGATCAAACCGGCCGACGGCGAGCATGGTCCGCAAGATAACGTGCCAGCGCCTGAGCAAGCTTCACCCGTTAATGTGACGAAGGTGAGCTGGACGTGTTTTCGGGCCAGTTCCGCGGCGCGGGACAGCGAATCGACAATCCACGTATGGCCCAATAGCCTTACTGCCAGCGGCACAAATGGAGGGGAGGTGTGGACGAATTCATCGGCGCGACCGACAATGCCAACCTCGCCGTGCAGATCGACCTCGCGCGTCGTCGTACCGTGTGTCCGGTCGTCGATGGGTGTGAACGTAATCTGGCTGGAGAATTGTTGAGGATCTTGCCGTAGCGAGGCGAGCATCTCGTCCAGCGATGTGACGACGATGTGTTGCGCCCGCTCAGCCAGCGCAACCTCGATGAGCGGCGCCATTTCAAGATTGACTTGCAGTAACTCAGCCACTACGCCGCGGACGTGCCGAAACACTCCGTTCGGCTCCGCCTGCGCTTGGGCAAGCACCTGCTTGACGCTTTCGCCATAGCCATCGCGGCGCCGCTGAAATTCTTCGAGCACGGTGGCCCGCTCGCGAGATGCGGCGAGTTGCTGGCGAGCCTGGTCGAGCTCGCGCAGTAGTTTTTGCTGCTGCTCACTGAGCGTGGTCAATCGTTCGTGCGCTGAGGTTTCACGGCGATGCTGTTCGTCCATCGCTAACGCCAGCGCGCTATCCTGCCGATGGAATTCCGCGATCTCCGTAGCTAGGACCTCGCCGGCGGCTGCCAGGTCGCTGAGTTTTTGCTCGTGCTGCTGGCGGCGACTGCGCGCGGATTCGAGTCGCGCCGTGAGCGTACTCGCTTCACTCTCCCAGGCGGCCGCTTTGCGCATCTCGCTCAGGTGTGCTTCGCGCGACTGTTCGGCCTGGCGACGCATGGCCGTCAGCCGGCCAGTTACATCGGCCAGCCGTTGATCCTCAATCGTCGTGGCCGTGACGACCCGCGCATACTCTTGTTCGGCGGTGGCAACGTGCGAGACGGTCTCGTTCCATTGTTGTTGTAAAGACCCAACTCGCACGCTGACGGCGGCCAATTGGCGACGCAGCCGCAGGGCCTCTTTCTCAAGTTCGGCGCTGCGCCGGCGTTGATTCTCGTTGGTAGCCTCGCGCGTTGCGATGCCCTCGCGAATCTGCGCACCGCGCCCTTCGCTAGTGCGGATGCGGTCTGAAATCTCGGCCAACGTGCTTTCATCAGCCACCGCCGAAGCGTCGGCTCGATCCGCCTCGAGTAGGGCCGTAGCTCGCTGTTCGGCGAGCGTGGCAAGTGTGGCGTCCATCTCGGCCAGCCGCGCACTATGCTGGCGCCAATCGACCAGCCCGACGTAGGTGCGCAATTCTTGTAAACGGTCGGCGTGCTCCTGGTAGCGGCGCGCCTTGGCCGCCTGCAGGCGCACCTGGCGAAGGCGATGCTCCACTTCGGCCACGATGTCGCCTAGCCGCAAAAGATTCTGCTCGACACGCTCCAGCCGCCGCAACGATTCGACTTTTTTCGCCTTGAACCGGCTGATCCCAGCGGCCTCTTCGAATATCAGACGTCGTTCGCGCGGCGAGGATTGCAGCAGAACATCGACCTTGCCCTGCTCGATGACACTATAAGCCTCGGTCGCCACGCCGGTGCCAACGAACAGCTCGCGAATATCGCGCAAACGGCAGGGCTGCCTGTTCAGTAGATACTCGCCCTCGCCGTTGCGATACACACGGCGCGTGACCAGCACCTCGGGGGTATCGATCGGCAGTCGACGCGTGACGTTATTAAGCGTGAGGGTCGTTTCCGCGTAATTCAATGGCGCCCGACTGGCCGATCCATTGAAGATCACGTCGGCCATTTCTTTGCCGCGCAGGGTTTTGACGCTTTGCTCGCCTAAGACCCATTTGATGGCGTCGACCACGTTGGACTTGCCCGATCCATTGGGCCCCACCACGGCCGTTATGCCGGGCGGAAAGTCGAAACGGGTCTTGTCGGCAAAGCTCTTGAAGCCGACAAGTTCCAGTGCCTTGAGCATGACTAACTTGGAACGGGCGAAAAAGGAAGAAATCGAGCGCCGAGTGCCCCGGGGCTACTGCCCTATTGTACTCAACCAGGACTTGCCTGACTTGGGCTTCTTCTGGTCTGAGTCGTGGTCCGAGTCCGTTTTGGCCGCGGCTCGGGCGGGCCGCTTGTCGAGGGTTTTTTGCCCACTGTCGAACAACCCCGGCAAGGGATTGGCGACGGCGACGCCTTGGCTAACGTGATCGTCGTCTTTCCCAGATTCGGAATCGTCTGGGGACGGCTCCTCCTCGTCATCGTCGTGGCGGATTGCACCGCCGCGGTCGTAGAGACGCCCGCCGGCGGGAATGGCGTCGAGTTCGAGGCGGCTGGCTAGCGCGCCATTCGCGCGGGCCTGCTGCAACGCTTGAACGACATCCGGGTACGTACCGCCCAATTCGACGATTGTGCGGACACAGTCGTCGACGGTCGTCGACACGACGCGCTTCTGGTCTGGCTCGTCCGGAGCGAAGTGCGAGACCGTCACTTGATCGTCTCTGCCGGTCAACATGATGTTTTTACCGGCTTCGATAACGAAGGGCGTCACGAGCTTCTGGTCGTGGCCGAACAGGACTACCTCGGCGCGGTAGCTACGAGTAATGTGAATCAGCGGCGGTCCCATGGTATCGAGAATGTGGTAGCTGAATTGATCGCCGAGCCGCTCGCCGCGCACCAAGGGGTCTTGAGCACTCATCGCCCATAGCGAGCGGAAAGCGCCGTAGCGCGTCTCGGCGCTCGGCAGATCCAACAGGCCTCGCAACCCTTCGTAGGCGGCGAAATCGTCCATAGCACTAAGGGCGGCCAGGGCATAGGCGCGGAAGGCCGGCACATCGCGAGCCGCTTCAGCCAATGGCGCCGCGGCCTCTTTTTGATCGAGATAGGCCAGGGCTTCGGCCGAGTAGAAGCGCACTTCCGGATCGGCCGATTTCAGCCCTACGAGCAATGTCGGAACGCCTTCCTTGCCGATTGCCTCGAGGCGCAGAGCAGAAGTCGATGCCGTGATCGGATCGAGCAGTTGCCGTTCCACCAGCGCTTGTCGTGCCATCTGTTGCGAAGGGGATTCCTTGAACGCAATGGACCGTACGACCTGCATGTACCTCTCGACGTTGTCCTTGTAGCGAGGATGAACAATCAGGTCGACATGCTGGTCGTCCTTGGGATTAGCCACGCCCTTCTTGACGCCCCCTGAGTACGTGTGGAACCGACGATTGACGACTTCGCCGATTTGCCAACTGACCGGTATGCTGCGATGATCCGGCTTCAAGACCAATGCCAAAGGCCGCGACTTGAGTGCCACGCCGCCGGCCAATACGCGGCCCCGGCCGACCGCGATATGATTTTTATCCCGGGTATCGGCCGACGGATCGACCATCACTGGTCCCTGCGCCTTGGCAAGCAAGCTGCCCTCGCGGAGGCTGCCCTGCAAAATGGCCATTTCGGCCAACCGTGATTCCATCAGCCATCCGTCGCGAAGACTTGTTGTCCCACTGCGGCTGGGCAGACGGACTTCGACATCGAAATGATCTCCTTGCTGGATGCCGGGTCGCAGATAGCCACGCACCATCACCAGCGAAGCGGTGCCTGACGAGAGAATCTGATTGGGGTGAGCAACACCGAAAGCCTTCATCTCGTTGACTAACTCATCGCGCTGCGGCGACGGCTCGGGATCACTGCCTGTCCCTGGCAGTCTAGTGATGAGGGCCACAGATTCCACTTTAACGGGATGCATGCCGTAGGGAACGGAATAGTCGCCGACAAGCTTGACGCGCGGTGTGTCTAAGTCCGGCTCGGGGCTTTGCGAGCGGAGAAACGGTCCTGAGCAGCCACTCATTAGGACCAATACGACGATAAAACACCAGCGTCCAGGCCTCATGGCGCTGCACTCCGTGCAAAGGCGCACGATCGGGTCGGACGCGCAGAATCGTGCGCAAGGACCGACAATCGGCGCAGGAACTATTCCGAATGGATCAGAGAAAGGTAGTCGGGCGGGGAAGATAGTGGCCCGTCGCCGGCTAGTCAAGGTGACCTTGTCGGGCAGTCTACGGGACAAGGAACTTGCGGCAAAAAAAACCGACCTTCGGATACGCGGTATCTCCGTGGCGCGCGATACGTAACGGCAATTTTGCGCGAGTGTGCGCATCCGCGGTAGTACTGCAATCTGCTACCAGCTAGCCGTGAGAGCTAAGGAGGGTCGTAGCCTCCTTGGTGAAAGGGGTGGCACCGGCAGATCCGCCAAATGCCCCGCAAGGTTCCGCTAATGGCCCCGTACTTGCGCACAGCTGCGATGAAGTAGTTGCTGCAGGTCGGCTCGAAGCGACACTGGCGGCCTACCAGCGGGCTCAGCGTGTATTGATACAGACGCACGAGCAAGATCAATACCTCTCCCGGAACGCCCACGATAACCGTGAGAAAGGGACTCAACTCAGGTTCCTCCGCAAACGCTTGTCGAGCCGGCGGGCCAGGTTGATGAGCGAGGATTGGTAGTCTTCGAGCTTTAGGTTGCAGCCTGTCTGCGGAATCAAGACCAGGTCTAGCTTCGGCAACTGGTCGCGGACCAGCCGAAACGCCTCTCGCAGTAATCGCTTGTGCCGATTTCGACGCACTGCCCCGCCGAATCGTCGCGATACCGATAGCCCAATTCGCGGATGCCCGTACGAATTCTCGCAGCCACAAACCCGCAGCATCTGGTCCGTGGCCGCTTGCCGAGCAGCGTACACGCGTTGAAATTCGGTGCGATGCTTCAGTCGATAGCGGGGTGGTAGTCCGTGTGTCAATATCGCCTCAGATGATGGTTTCGGTGTCTGGGGGATCATCGTTCAGCGACGCTAAATCGAGTGGGACCGGTACATGAGGTCGTTTTACGACTGGGCGATTTGGTGGGGTAAACCGCGACCAGCGCCGCACCATGCGCCCGCCCAGAATTACCATTATGATCAGGCCCACGCCTGCCAGAACGATCGCCAAGAGAGCCAATAGCAAGGTCGCCCGGGTCGCCGGATCCAATCCCGCGATAGGCGCCTCGGCGAAAAGGAAGAGGACAGGACTCATTTTTCTGGATGTGCCAGAACGGCGTTGCTCGGCAGACACGATCGCATCTGTAATGATCGCACGTCGCGACTACTTAGAACAATAACTTGGCGTCTCTGGTTCTTCACTGCTTGCTTACCAGCGCAAATCGGCTCGCGGGTTTTGCGGATGTTTATCACATATTTCGCGGATCTGTTGGATCTCGCTGCCTTCGAGTGGCTTGGGCAGCGCGATCAGGATCTCGGCGTAAAGATCGCCCGCCGTTTTTCCCGATCGGGCAACACCGTGCCCTTTGACACGCAGTCGCGCGCCGCTCGACGTCCCCGGCGGAACACGCAGTGCCACGGTTCCCGTGGGGGTAGGCACTTCGACCTTGGCTCCTTCGGCTGCTTCGAGAAGAGTAACGGGTACACGCACGTCCAGATCATCACCACGACGACGGAAAGAGGGGTGAGGGGCAATGCGGATCTTGATCAGCAAATCGCCTTCGGGACCACCATTGAGTCCTGATTCGCCCTGCCCTCGGAGTCGGATCTTCTTTCCTTCTTCGATTCCGGCGGGAATTTTCACGCGGATTGCATCGACCTTGCCAGAGGCTCGTTGGATGCTGACCTGGGCATGGCCCCCGGTGACGGCGGTACTGAAGGGGATTTCGAGTTCGCTCTCTAAATCGGCACCCGGCTGGCGTTGCGCGGCACGCGAGCGGCGCGATTGTTTCGCCGAGCGGCCGCCGAGCCCTCCAAAGAGATCGGCGAAGCCACCCCCTTCTGCACCTCCGCCAAAACGATCGCCGAATATCTGCGAGAAATCGAAGTTCGCCGAATCTTGGCCGCCGCCCGCCGAGTGCCATTGACCACCGGGATTCCCGCCGGCAGCGGCGTTCTCGAACGAACTGCCATAGCGGTCGTATAGCTCGCGTTTCTTGGAGTCGTTCAATACGTCGAAGGCCCGTTGTACTTCTTGAAACTTCTCCTTAGCCGTTTTGTCGTCGGGATTTAGATCGGGATGATATTTGCGCGCCAGGCGTCGGTAAGACTTTTGAATGTCCTCTTGCGATGCCTCCCGGGCGACTTCCAGTGTCTTGTAGTAATCGTCGGACATGCGTTACCGTGGGGTGGCAATCGATCGTGGATGTGTTTATTGCCCGAGGTTTTGGCTCGCCGGGCCATCGGCAAACGAGTCGGAGCAAGCTCAGGCAGATTGGTCGATCAGGGCTACCTCGGCCGGCCCTACGAGCTTCTTTCCCAAGCATACTCTTGCCTGTCGAGCAAACCGACTGGCGACTTGGCCGATCATCATTCTAGCGCCTGGCACCATCGGGCAGCAAGGACGCCCGCATCACCCTTGAATCACCGCTAGCCATCCGACTTACCACTCGCCGTCAATTCACCACTCCGGCTGCGATCATATCGGTTTTGCCGGATCGGCCTGGGCGGCACCCGGAGACGCTAGTACATTGGCGCGAGAGCCTATCCGTGACGCAATTTCCAGGCGTCGAGCGTTCCCTCGAAGAAAGGACTCCCCATGCTGAGCGCGCGTAATCAAGTCTCTGGTCAGATCAAAGCAGTGAAACTCGGTGCGGTCGCGGCCGAGGTGGTAATCTCGGCCGGCGGTATCGAACTCGTAGCCGCCATTACTCGCGACTCTGTGGAGCGCATGAAACTGGCCGCAGGCGATCAGGTAACGGCCGTTATCAAAGCCTCGGATGTGATTATCGCCAAGGATTGAGCGCGTTATGTCGGCCTCTTGGGCACCGCCTTGGCCATGATTTCGATGAAGCGCTGCGATTGCGGCGAAAGGAATTTTCCGCGCCGCAACACCACGCCGTAACGTCGCGTCGGAAAGTAGCGCTTCATCGGGATGGCTGCCAGCGCTTCCTTTCCGGTTAAGCAAAGGCTCGCCACGATCGAGATCCCCAGGCCCAATTCGACGTATTTCTTGATGACTTCCCAGCCGCCGGCTTCGAGCTTGACGTGGTATTTCAGCTTGTGCTTGTGAAATACGAAGTCGACGACTCGCCAAGTTGCCAGATGCCGCGGCGGCAGGATCAACGCGTGGGCGGCCACGTCGCGAATGGTGACTTCTTTCTTCTTCGCCAAAGGATGGTCGCGCGAGGTAATCAACATCGGTTCGGCCGCGAACATGTCGCGGTAGTCCATTCCTTCGCCTTCTTCCGTCATGGGACCGACGGCGAAATCGATTTGGTCGGCCCGCAGCATTGCCACGCCATCGCGCCCCGTGACGTTGTGTAATTTCAGCTCGATCGCCGGATAACGATCGGCGAATTCCTTGATGAACGGGGGTAGCAGATACAGCAGGGTGGATTCACCGGCGGCGATATCCAAGCGTCCTGCCTCGATGCCGCCGCGACGAGCGGCAAATTTTTGGCCCAGCGCGTCAATGCCCTCGACCAGCGGCAACGCCAATTCGAAGAGCGTCTTTCCTTCCGGCGTGAGCGTGATCTTTGGACCGCGTCGCTCGAATAGGGCCGTTTTCAATTCGCGCTCGAGCGCCTGTATCTGCAAAGACACGGTCGGCTGGCTGAGAAACATGCGCTCGGCCGCTTTCGATACGCTGCCGGCTTGCGCGGCGAAGCAGAAGCTGCGCAGCTGTGGCAAGCGGCTTCCTTTGTAAGCGTGCGCCAGTCGTCGGCCGGTCATCATCCGCTCCCTTCGGGAATGATTGAGATACTAAATACTAGGTATTTCATTGATTGTAGCAATTCAATCTATTGACACAATTAGTTTCTCAAATAATGGCGCGTTCGTTAGTATTCGTAAGGAGTCGAGCAGCCTGACCGGCCGGTCGGCGACAGCTGCTCGGGCGGCTCATCGCCGCCTGGAAATGCCTCTCGCCCCGCATTTGCCCAGGCCTTAAAAGGAAGGAATTCTCGTCATGTCTCCAGCGACGCTCGTTCGCCCCCGCCTGTCGGCCGCCCAAATAACTGGCCCGCTGATTCCGGCAGGCGAAGAAATACTGACGCCGGGCGCCTTGGAGTTCTTAGCGCGGCTGCAACGAAGTTTCAATCCACGCCGCCGAGAGTTGCTCGCGCGCCGGCAACAGGTGCAGGCCCGGATCGATGCCGGTCAACTGCCCGACTTTTTGCCGCAAACACGCGGTATTCGCGACAGCGATTGGCGTGTCGTCGACATACCTGCGGACTTGCTTGATCGGCGCGTCGAAATCACGGGCCCGGTCGATCGCAAGATGGTAATCAACGCGCTCAACTCCGGCGCGAAGATGTACATGGCCGATTTTGAGGATTCGCATGCGCCGACGTGGGAAGCGACGCTCCAAGGACAAGTCAATTTGCGCGATGCGGTGCGGGGAACGATCGAACTGATCTCGTCCGAAGGGAAGGAATATCGCCTCAATCGTCAAACCGCCACGCTATTGGTGCGGCCGCGCGGCTGGCACCTGGTTGAGAAGCATGTGCAAGTCGATGGTCAACCGGTGTCGGCGTCGCTCTTCGACTTCGCCATGTTTGCCTACCACAACGCTACGCACCTAGTCGAGAGGGGAACCGGCCCCTACTTTTATCTGCCCAAGCTCGAGAATCATTTGGAGGCGCGGCTCTGGAACGAAGTTTTCGTTGCCGCCGAAGGAGAGCTGGGGCTAGCGCGCAGCACGATGCGGGCAACCGTTTTGATCGAGACGATTTTGGCCGCCTTCGAGATGGATGAAATTCTATGGGAACTGCGCGAACATTGCGTGGGTCTGAACTGCGGTCGCTGGGACTACATATTCAGCTTCATCAAGAAATTTCGCGGCCGGCCGAGCTGTGTGCTTCCCGACAGGGCGCTGGTGACAATGACCACGCACTTCCTGCGCAGCTACTCGCAGTTGTTGATCAAAACCTGTCACCGCCGAGGTGCTCTGGCAATGGGGGGCATGGCGGCACAGATTCCCATCAAGAACAATCCGGAGGCCGATACGGCAGCCGTCGAAAAAGTACGGCAAGACAAGCTGCGCGAAGTGGCAGATGGTCACGACGGTACTTGGGTTGCGCATCCGGGACAAGTATCCGTCGCGATGCAGGTTTTCGACCAGCATATGCCGACGGCAAATCAACTACACATTTCGCGAGAAGACGTGCAGGTTACCGCTGCCGATTTACTCCGCGTGCCGATGGGGTCGATCACCGAAGCAGGCCTGCGCACGAACGTCCTTGTCGGCCTGTTGTACCTGGCGTCCTGGCTGCGCGGTAATGGCTGTGTTCCCATCGATTATTTGATGGAGGATGCCGCCACTGCCGAGATTTGCCGCGCGCAGATGTGGCAGTGGATCCGACATCCGCAAGGCGTGCTGACCGATGGGCGCCGGGTGACCGTCGAAGTATTTCGTCAGCTGCTTGCTGAAGAACTCGACAAGATACGCGGGTCAGTCGGCGAGCAAGCGTTCGTGCCTGGCAAATTCGCATTGGCCGCGCAATTGATGGACCGCATCGTGTCGAGCGACGAGTTTGTAGAGTTTTTAACCTTGCTTGCTTACGAGTTCCTGAAGTGACGGGGGGTGGAATGATGCTCGCTCAAACTCATTTCACTTTCACGCATCGCACAAAACATCGCCACGGGAGATCAAAAATGATTCGTCGTGCCAGCGCGTCGACAGAAGAACTAAAAATGCGTTGGGCATCCGACGCCCGTTGGCAAGGAATTCAGCGAGAATATTCCGCCGACGATGTTGCTCGGCTGCGCGGTAGCGTGCATGTCGAGCATTCGCTCGCTCGCCTTGGGGCAGAGCGCTTGTGGGGCCTGCTGCAAACTGAACCGTACGTTCACGCCCTGGGGGCGCTGACCGGTAATCAAGCGTTGCAAATGGCCGAGGCGGGATTGCAAGCCATTTACCTCAGCGGTTGGCAGGTGGCGGCCGACATGAATAACGCCGGCCAGATGTATCCGGATCAAAGCTTGTATCCGGCGGACAGCGTGCCCAATGTGGTGCGGCGCATCAACAACGCCTTTCGACGTGCGGATCAAATCCAGCAGGCCGAAGGGCGGCACGACAAGGACTATTTCTTGCCCATCGTGGCTGACGCCGAAGCAGGGTTTGGCGGCGCGCTGAATGCGCTGGAGTTGATGAAAGCCATGATCGAGGCGGGCGCTGCAGCCGTACACTACGAAGACCAATTGGCCAGTGAAAAGAAGTGCGGACATTTGGGGGGCAAGGTGCTCGTGCCAACGTCGCAATTTATCCGCACCCTGACCACGGCGCGACTGGCTGCCGATATTTTGGACGTGCCGACGATCCTTATTGCCCGCACCGACGCCGAAGCGGCACGTTTAGTCACGAGCGACGTCGACCCCTGCGATCGGCGTTTCTTGACAGGCGAGCGTACCAGCGAGGGTTTTTACCGCATGACTGGCGGACCGGACGTGTCCATCGATCGGGCGCTGTCCTACGCCCCGTACGCCGATTTGCTATGGTGCGAGACTTCGCATCCCGATCTTGAGGAAGCTCGCACGTTTGCCGAGGCAGTCCACGACCGCTTTCCCGGCAAGATGCTCGCCTACAATTGCTCGCCATCATTTAACTGGAAGCGCAAGCTCGACGACGTGACGATCGGACGCTTTCAGCGCGAACTGGGGGCCATGGGCTACAAGTTCCAGTTTATCACGTTAGCCGGGTTTCACGCTTTGAACTTGTCGATGTACGAACTGGCACGCGGATATCGCGACCAGGGCATGACGGCCTATGCCGCATTGCAAGAGCGCGAGTTCACGTGCGAGGCCGAGGGGGATTACCGTGCCACAAAACATCAGCGATTTGTGGGCACCGGTTACTTTGACGCGATAACACAGTGCGTAGCTCGCGGCCAGGCGTCGACAACTGCGCTCGATGGTTCGACTGAGGAAGCGCAATTCGCCGGTGGCGCGCAAGCCAACCATACGGTCCGCCAGGATTCGTTCGCGCCAACGGGATCGGTTGCGACAAAGGCCGCCACCACCCTTGCCAGCGATTCGAACAACATCTGGTCGACGGACTAAGAGTCGGAACTCCCGTCAGGAATCGTGGTTTACGCGACGAGGACGAATGCGGATTCACCACACAGGCACGGAAAATACTAGGAATGCTGAATGCAAAATGATGGATGATAAATGTGGAGAGCGTGTCTGCCATTCATCATGCACA
>DASXEJ010000306.1 GCA_036490175.1 Pirellulales bacterium
CTCGTCCTTTGGGACAATGTCACCGGGCAATTGCTGCACACGCTGACCGGCCACACCGGCAACATTGCCTCGGCGGCCTGGAATCGCGACGGCAAACTGCTGGCCACGGCCGCGGCCGACAAAAACGTCTGCCTGTGGGACGTCGCGTCCGGCAAGCTGCTGACCACGCTCAAAGATCACACCGGCCCGCTCGAGGCCGTGGCCTGGTCGCCCGACGGCAAAACGCTGGCCTCGGGCGGCTACGACCCGCTCATCCGCCTCTGGCAGCCTTCTGGAAAACCCATCGGTGAGCTCAAGGGCCAGGCCGGCGCGGTGACCCAACTCGCCTGGTCGCCCCGCGGCAACCTGCTGGCCTCTGGCGGGCCCGACGGCTCGATCTGCCTATGGCGCAAGGACCGCAAGCAGTTGCAGACGGTGCTCAAGCCTGGCACTGCGATCCAAACGCTGGCCTTCAGTCCCGACGGTTCGGCCATTGCCGCCGGCACCAGCGAAGGCTTTGTGCAGTTGTGGCAGACCGCCAATGGCCGCCCGCTGCCCAAGACCGTGTTGGATCAGCGCCGCAGGGCCGGCGGCGTCAATTCGCTGGCCTGGTCGCTCGACGGCACGCGCATGCTCGTGGCCTGCCAAGGCCGGCGTTCGATCGATCTGTGGAACCTGCAAACCTCCGCCACCCAGCGGCTGGGCACCGACGTGCGCGGCGACTATGTCGCCTGGTCGGCGGGCGGCTCGCTGATGGTCAGCGGCACACGGGACAGCATGGTGCAATTCTGGGACAGTCGCGACTCTCAGCTTCGCGGCCTGATCTTCGACGAGCTCGACCACATCGTGCTGCTCAGCTCCAACGGCAACTACCGCATCGACCCCGCCTTCCAGCCCCAATTCCTCTTCGTCCTCCAGACCGAAACCGAGCAAACCAACCTCACCGTCCCCCAATTCGAAGCCAAATACGGCTGGAAGAACACGCCTGGGCAGGTGACGTTCGCGAAGTGAGAGACAATCGGGCTGGTCTCGGCTTTGTCGAGCGATGGACGTTTTAGACCAGGCTAGAATTCGCGTTCTTCGTCAATCTCTGCGCGGCCTATGCAGCTCGTTAAGCCTTCAATATATCTGGTCACCCACCGAATCACCGTCGGGTTCCTTTCGTCGACCAACCAGTCGCGTGCTTCTTCGCGCAAGCCGCGGTAGTGGGCGCTTTCCGGCCCACACCAGCTGCGCGCGTGGAAATGCGCATTTAACGAGCCGCAGATGCCCCTGTCATTCCCGTACCTTGCAACGAAGTCTCGCGTTAGGCGGCCTGCTACCGTTGTGTCCAGGGTTTTCGGCAGAACATGGGCTAGCCACGCACCCCGGCGGTTGGCGTCTTTGTCAACCCATGAGAACAAGATATGGGCGGGAATATATTGGATAGGGCCGGGTTCATTGTCGCCTACTAAGCGATTGGCGCCTTGCGACAGCCAACGGGTGAAGCCGTAGCTGCGCATTTCGTCGCATTCCTCGAAAACCTCCGAAATGCACGCAAATGACTGCTCTGGGTCTTGTCTGAGCACGTCGCTCAGCAGGGCCTCTCTGTTTGAATTGAGGTCCGTTAGTAGCGACGACTCGTGCGCGCCGTTCCGCAGTAATGCGCCAAAGAATTCCCACTTGAGGCGCGGGTACTGCTCTAGGAACGCTGCCGCGAGCCGCGACCAGTAATATGAGGCTTCATGTGTTGCATGTCGCTCGCACATTGCACCGTGAGTCAGCAAGTCGAGCACCAATTCCTCCGGTAGCGCGCGAGCGGTGTCGCCTTCCATGAAATAGCTGTGCGCGATCTGCACCGCGCTCGCCCACAGCCTCCCAGTAGGGTTCTCAAGGAGGAGAGCGATCATATCGACGACTGTTGACTCACGTAGCCCTTTAAGCTGCGGCGCGAACCACCAGCGCCCCAAACGTTCTACGCCCTGCCTGCCCGCTCGGCAGTTGGAAAGAATTTTTGTTGCGATCCTATCTGATATGCCAGACGCAATAACGATGTCCGAAAACCGCTCGGCGAGTGAATCGTCGTCAGCAAGTTTGATGGCCACCTCCTCCCATTTTCCCGCGTCGCGCTCGAAGATGCCGGCGAGGTAGCCGGAGAGAAACGGCGTCTCGAATCCGCTACCGTCCGAATACCGGGAAACTATTTGGCCGAGCAGCGCGGATTCCGGATCGCGCCTCGATACTCGGTATGCGAAGGCGTAAGCCGGATTCGATGCCTCGCGGGCAAGCCAATGGAGTTGTGCGCGCAGCTGCTCAGGATTCCGAGTGGCTTCGTCCGCCAGCTCGTCAAGTGCCGTGCTCCATGGTGCTCCCTGGCCGTATTGATCCTCCCACGTTGCAAAGGCGACGAACCGCTGTAGCTTCGAGCCAAAATCGTGACCGTTGAGGCGCGTTAAGATTGCCTCAAGGCCAACTCGCACTTCGGCGCGGAGCTTCTCCTTTTCGTTCCGAAGTTGGCGTTTGACGAACTCGACTAGCGCCGGGGTACCGGTCCCGGCAGCACTCGCTATCAGATTCAATGTCTCAACAACACTGTCCGTCAGCGGCGGGATGTGGATCGACGACCATGCCGCAGCGACTAGGGTGGCGCTGACACGTGAGCGATCTTCCCCGTTCAAGCAAGCGAGTTTGCCCACAAGCAGATCCCATACTGCGCGATGACATTCCCAGAGTTCGCCGTAGGTTTTAGGTGTCCAGAACTCAAGTTTTCTTTGTAGCCCTTGGTGCTCAGGCCCGATGGTTCGAAAGCTTGTAAACGTGTCAAGTGCTTTCTCGCACGCTTTGAGCGCAAGCTCCCTACGTTTGGACGAGGCAGATTTCAGTGCTTCGTCTAAAAAGGTGAGGCGAGCGCCCGGATCAGCCTGAGTTGGAGCGAATCCAGGGATAAGGCTGAAGAGTTGCAGGAACACGCCCGTCGCATTGTTTGCGTTTGTTGAGTTCTCCGCTTCTGCGAGCATGAGTAGAAACTCTGCTGCCTCGTCGAAGTATGCGCTTTGTACAGCTATTTTCTCGAGCGCCCAGACCAGAAACTGTCGAGGCTCGCGCAGACGCTGTCGGGCGTCAACGCTCATCTCACCAATTGTTCGTCGAAGGCAGCGAAGGGCGGCATCAGGTCGCGCTTCGCAGAGCACGTCGACTATGCGACCACTTTCGGCACAATCGGGAAATGCGCCGCTCGGAAACAGGCTCTCATCCTCAAGGACGCCGTCAATCGCGCGGCCCGCCTCCGGTGAATCGCCTGCGTACCGGAGCATCCGCACAAACCAGTTACGCAGCGCGGGCGGCATCCCGGAAAGGGCCTCGACGATGTCGAAACTGTAGTTTCTCCAGAACTCGCGGAATAAATGAACGTGCAGAAGACGCGGCGTCAAATACAACGTCGTGACACCTTGGAGAATCCGCCTCTGCCGCAACGTAGCAACGACCGACTGGAAGCGTGGCCACGTTAATCGCGGATCACAGTTTGCGCACAGCTGCGCAATGAATTCGGCCTCCTTCACGACGGGCCCGCCGAATCCAAACTTCTCAAAGAGTGCGACGTGACGAAGAACAATCTTGCGTAATTCGACCTCTTCGGAGGTCGGATCGTCGTGGCCCACGACGAAACGCTTCCAGACATCGACTGTGGCCGGTGGTTGCAATAGATCGTTCCGATTCATTTGCAAGTTGTCACCGATAACATGCGCGACCCTCGGGCAGCCTTGGCAGTAGCCTGCCCAACGCTCCGCCTCGTGCTTTTCGATGCCGTGGCCCATTATGATCGCGGTAATTTCTTCCGGCCCAACGGGCGCAACCGGGACGATTCGCATACTATCGTCGGACGTATCGTCAGGGCCGTGGTCGATCGAAATCACGCGGATGCGGCCGCCCTTTGACTTAAGCACATTCCAAAGCTCGGCGCGGTCGTTGTTAGGGCACTCGTCAACTACGAAGACAACAAAGCGATGGTCGTCCGATTGGACGAGTTCATTGATGAATGGGCTCTGCAGAAGTGTGCGGCTTTCGCGGACGTATAGAGTCAGTGGAGCAATCTGCTTGTCCCTCGTGATCTCGAACGCGAGCCGTGTTTTGCCAACGCCGGGCTCCCCGATTAAGCGGATGTGGGGCGTTTTTCCGGATATTAGCTGCTGCCGCAGCTCTTCAACCAATTGATTCATTTCCGGGCTGTATCGAACGTCAGGCTGCATGTCGTCGTCGTTCGACCAGGATTGATGCGGTCGAAACCCCTGGTAGTCGTGTCCGCGAAGACGAAGGCACAGCGACGGGTACTGGTTGAACAGGCCGACTAGATGCGTTTGACCCCAAACATCGGCCTTTGCGTTCGGGTAGCCGCATTTGGCGAAGAGTTCGGCGAGGTGCAGACGCGCGGCTCGCAACTGGCTGTCGACCGGATCCTTGCCGAAACAGACATACACAAAACGCCGGCCTCGCCGAAGCGCGTCTTGA
Source organism: Pirellulales bacterium (assembly GCA_036490175.1). NCBI lineage: Bacteria > Pseudomonadati > Planctomycetota > Planctomycetia > Pirellulales > Pirellulales bacterium. The sequence continues at coordinate 4,465 of DASXEJ010000306.1, forward strand.
ACGCCCGACCCAAGATTTGCGAATTTGATCGGTTTTTTGCCGAATAAGTCGGCTTCAAGCCGCTTTGGCTGCGACGGGGAAAATGCGCCCGTCTTTATTTGAAAGCGAGTCCCTGTCTCCAACAGGTCATCGCCGACGGCTTTGGCGCCAAACTTGTCGGAAACGGACGCATCGACGCCACCATCTGGCGTCGAAATGTCCTCCGAAATGTTCACTGCTGTCGTAGGAATACCCCGCGAAGCAGCTCGAGCAAATAGCAGCTCCCGAAAGGCCTTCACCGCCGCCCGTTCGGTGAGGCGGCCCAGTAGTTCACGGTCGATCGAGAGAATTGAGTCAATCCCCGAGGACCGCGCCAACGCTGCCTCGCGTGGCTTCCGATTTTTTGCAATCTCGGCGGCGTACTGAGTGAGCGTCTTAAGGTGCCTGGCTATTGCGGGACGCTCCCCCTGCTTGACGCGACTTATTTGCCCAGGCGAGACGCCCAAGCGATTAGCGAGTTCCTTTTGCGTGACCCCGAGGTCGTTCAATTCGTCAATTAACTGGGCAAAAGCGACGTTAGCTTCGTTCCGCGTGTGCTGGAGCTTGGTTGGTTTTGTCATGCTTTTCCACTGCCTTTAGACTTGTGGACCAAAGGTCGCTGCTGCACGCAATTTGAATTGCGGCAAGTAGTATTGCGGTCATTTGAGATTGCGTCAAGCCCCGAGCGCGCAGCGGCCGAGCCGGAAACCGAAACGCGGCGGAAGGCGGTCACTCATGGCCACACTTAACCCGCTGTTGTCTGTGTTGTCGGTGGCCAGCCGGTTCCGCTGGGTGTCGAGGCGAGAAATGACTGGAAGCCCCGGCGCTGTTGACATTCGCCAAGTGACGCGGCCAAGCCGCCGCCGCGGACATCGACAGGGCGGTCCTTGGTTCAAACGGGGTACGGCGTTTGCAATTCAGGCGCGAAGCTGTAATCCAAGAGCCAGGAACGGCATTCGTTAGTTGAAAACTTCGGGCGTCGGTGCGGCGAACTTGGATTCGCTGGCAGCAGGCAGGCTTTTGGGGAGGCAGCGGCATGGCAAATTCGGATATTCCGTATCGGCGGCTGGGGAGCACGCGGGAGAATGTGTCGGCGATCGGCGTGGGCGGGTGGCATCTGGGGTTGAAGCATGTCGATGAGCAGCTCGCGATTCGAATTGTGCGGACGGCTGTGGACCGGGGGATCAATTTTCTCGACAACTCGTGGGACTACAACGGCGGTGAGAGCGAGATTCGTGTGGGCAAGGCGCTGCGCGACGGATACCGCAACAAAGTCTTTCTGATGACCAAGATTGACGGCCGCAGCAAGAGCGAGGCCGCCAAACAGCTCGACGAGTCGCTCAAACGGCTCGGGACCGACTGCATTGACCTGGTCCAGCATCACGAAGTTATCCGTTTCGAGGATCCGCATCGCGTCTTCGATCCGGAGGGGGCCAACGCCGCACTGCTCGCAGCCAAGCAGGCTGGCAAGCTCCGCTATATCGGCTTTACCGGCCATAAGGATCCGCGCATCCACTTGCACATGCTCGAGGTGGCCGACGAGCACGGTTTTCATTTCGACACGGTGCAGATGCCGCTGAACGTCATGGACGCACACTACCGCAGCTTCGGCACGCTCGTGCTGCCGCGGCTCGTCGAGAAGGGCATCGGCGTGCTGGGCATGAAGAGCATGGCCAACGGCATCATCCTGCGCTCGAAAGTGGTGAGCGCCATCGAGTGCCTGCACTACGCGCTGAACCTGCCCACCTCGGTCGTGATCACGGGCATCGACAGCATGCAGATTCTCGACCAGGCCTGCGAGGCCGCCCGCACGTTCCGTCCGCTGAGCGAAAGCGAGCTGCAAGCTCTTTTGGCCAAGACCGCACAGGCGGCGGCCGCCGGCGAATTCGAACCGTTCAAGACGACGTCGATCTTCGACAGCACCGCGATGAATCCCGCCTGGCTCGGCCCCGAGCCCGAGCGCGTGCAATCGCTCGTGCCTGCGGAATAAAGCCTACGGATTCCCCCGCTGTTATGGCCCTTTAAAGACCGTTCCGTCTTTCATCACGAAGACCACGCTGCGCATGATGTGGATGTCGTCGAGGGGATTGCCTTTCACGGCGACGATGTCGGCGATCTTTTTGGGCTCGATGGTGCCGAGGCGGTCTTCGATCTTCAGCAGGCGGGCGGCTTCCAGCGTGGCCGATTGCAGGGCTTTCATGGGCGGCATGCCGCCGGCTATCATCAGCTCGAACTCGCGGGCATTGTCGCCGTGGGGCGAGACGCCCGAGTCGGTGCCGAAGGCGATCTTGACGCCCGCGGCCTGGGCCTTGGCGAAGGTGGCGCGGATCACCGGACCAATGGCTGCCGCTTTCGGGCGGACGATTTCGGGAAAATATCCGCGTTCCTTCGCCTTTTCGGCCACCCATTCGCCGGCGAGGTTGGTCGGCACCCAGTAGGTGCCCTTGCGTTTCATCAACTCGATCACCTCGTCGGTCATGAAGGTGCCGTGCTCGATCGAGTCGACGCCGGCCAGTACCGCCCGCCGAATGCCCTCGGTGCCGTGCGCGTGGACCGCGACGGTCATGTTGTAGTCCTTGGCCGTGGCCACGACCGCGCGCAGCTCGTCTTCGGTGAACTGCGGGTTCAATCCGTTGGCCGCCAAGCTGAGCACGCCGCCGGTGGCAGTGAGCTTGATCAAGTCGGCGCCGTCCTTGTAGCGCTGTCGGACCGCCTTACGTGCGTCGTCGGCCCCGTTGATCACGCCGTCGAGCGGCCCGGTATCGCGGCGGTAATCCCCGCGCAAGGCGTTGGTGGGATCCGCGTGACCGCCGGTAGTGGCCAGCGCCTTGCCAGACGTAAAAATGCGCGGGCCGGGCACCCAGCCCTGCTCGATCGCCTTGCGCAGCGCGATCGAGTTCACGCCGTTGTCGCCGAGATCGCGCACGGTGGTAAACCCGGCCAGCAGCGTGACGCGCGCATACACGGTGGAGCGCAAGGCATAGTCGGCCTGCTCCATAAAAAACCGCTCGGTGTACGAATCCTTCGAGTGCTGCGACATCAGGTGCGTGTGCATGTCCATCAGGCCCGGCAGCACGGTGCAGTCGGTCAGCCGGATGAGCTTGTCGCCATCCTTGGGCTGGCGATAGCCTGCCACAACGCTCATGATGCGGCCGTCGTCGATCGTGATCGACATCTCCGATCGCGGCTTGTCGCTGCGGCCGTCGATCAATCGGCCGGCATGGATGATCGTGGCGGCCTGCCCCGCGGTTGCGAGGCACAAGCTACAAGCCACTGCTACGAACACGCTACGGCGCATGCGATCACCTTTCAAACAATGGAACATAAGCCAAATCGAGTCCGAGCCGGCTGGCTGCGGCCCATGTCTCCGCTCACCGGGCTTCCCAGATGCGGACGTCGTCGAAGAGCACGCCTTTGCCGGAGACGGTGAAGTGGAAGCTGGTTTTGGTTTCGTGGGCGATGCCGGGCGACTTGAGATACCCGGCCGGGCGGCCATCGAGGCTGACGCGCATCTGGTCGCCGACGATCTCGATCACGACGTCGTGCCATTTGCCCGGCTCGATC
>DASXEJ010000307.1 GCA_036490175.1 Pirellulales bacterium
GCCACAGGCGAAACACCGATCACCGATCGACTCCGACGCACGATTTCAGACAGTGGCTTGCCTCTGCTTCGGCTTTCGAAAGAAACCGGCGTCGCACGAGCAAGCCTGATTCGCTTCGTACGTGGAGATTCATCTCTGCGGCTCGATGTGGCCGACAAGCTCGCCGAGTATTTTGGACTTGAGTTGTCGAAAAAAAGGGTTAGGTGAACAATGGGTACCGTGTACCGAAAATCAGTAACCCGCCCGCTTCCAAGTGGCGCGGAAATTATCAGTCGTGCCGGCGCGAGATTAGCCCGTTGGAAGCTTAATGGCAAGGTACGTACCGCTCCCGTAACTATCGGCCGCAATGGCAGCGATCGAATTCACGAAATTGCGGCCACCTATACCGCCAAATACCGCGACGGAGAGGGAGTGGTGCGCGAAGTCGCCACCGGCTGCCGCGATCAGGATGCCGCGCGCCGCGTGTTAGCACGGTTGGAACGGCGGTCGGAACTCGTTAAGGCCGGCGTAATGACAGCGGCGGAAAACGCCGTGGCCGACCATCAGAATACGCGGTTCACCGGTGATCGCGGACACTTCGTCGCATATCTCGACCATTTGCAGGCCAAAGGGACGAGCAAGATGCACCGCGACAACGTGCGTCGCCAGCTTGATCGGCTTGCCAATGAATGCAACTTTGCCAAACTAGCCGACTTGGATCGTGAAGCTGTCGAGCGCTGGCTGTCGGCGCAGGCCGCAACAGGCATGGGAGCCCGAACGCGAAATACTTACCTGTCTGCGGGTGTGGCGTTCTGCAATTGGTGCACCGAAACGCACCGACTCGTGGCGAACCCCTTAGTTCGCGTTGGCAGAGCCGACAAACGGGCGGACTGTCGCCGTAAGCGCCGATCACTTACTGAGGCCGAACTGGTAAAGCTCTTGGACACGGCGCGCCGCAGGCCGCTTCTGGAAGCCGAGACCGTTCGCCGTGGTAAGCACAAAGGCGAAACAATCGCCAAGCTCCGTGGCGACGTGCGGGCGCGGCTAGAACGGCTCGGTACAGAGCGGGCCTTGACCTACAAGGTAATGGTGCTCACCGGCCTTCGCCGCGGCGAACTGGCATCGCTTACCGTTAGCCAACTTGATCTCGACGGGCCGACGCCGTGCATCACGTTAGCCGCAGCCGACGAAAAGAATCGACAAGGCTCGACATTGCCCATACGGCGCGATCTTGCCGAGGATTTGGCACGCTGGATCAAAGACCTCTCCCAAAGCAATGCAGGTGATCCTTGGCCATTTGAACGGAACATTTGCCTAACGATGACAGGCGTACCGGACTCAAGCCCAGTTCCGGCCGATACGCCGCTGTTCACAGTGCCGACCGGACTGATTCGAATTTTCGATCGCGATCTCGTGGCTGCTGGCATCGCCAGGAGCTGGAAAGATCCCGTAACTGGTAGGACCGTGATCGATAAGCGTGATGACCGGGGCCGCACGCTTGACGTCCACTCGTTGCGGCATTCATTCGGAACTTTACTATCCAAAGGCGGAGTAGCTCCGCGTACGGCGCAAGCGGCTATGCGGCACGGCAGCATTGGTCTGACGATGAATGTTTATACCGATCCCAAGTTGCTTGACGTTCACGCCGCGCTCGATGCGCTACCGGCGTTGCCCCTCAGTGGGCCATCGCCGCAAAAGCAACTGGCAACTGGGACCGACGATCGACTTGAAAGGCCCGTTGCACCAGCCGTTGCACCAAAAGCTGGCGAGCGTAGTAAATCCTGGTCAACTGCTGTCAAAATGACAGACAATCGTCAAGAACGGGACGAATCGCCGCGCGCCGACGCAAGTAGTTACTCAGTCAAACAAAACAACCCGCTGACAATCGCTGTCAACGGGTTGCAAGAAGAGCGGGCGAACGGACTCGAACCGTCGACATCCAGCTTGGGAAGCTAGCGCTCTACCAACTGAGCTACGCCCGCAGGTTGTCTTGTGAGTATAGCCCTGGGAATGGTGTGTGCAACAAAAGCCGGTTGACCGCGGCGTGCGGGATATAAGGGGTGCCGTCGATGTGGCCCAGGGACGCTTCGATGTGCTCAATGGCTCTGCCAAGGTTGGCTATTTCGACCGGCTTTTGACGGTTTTCTTGGCGCTCTTTGTTTTTTTGCCCGCCGGCTTCTTGACCTTCTTCACGACGGCTTGGCTGCCGCTTGTGCGGCCGTTCTTGGATCCCGAAAAGATTGCCTCCCAGCCGCTAGCGAAACGTTTGGTCGATCCCGTGTGCAGCATTGTCATAGTCAACGCGCTCCTCAAAGCAACTTTATAATTTGAACTCTCGACACAGCCGCTTTCACGATCGGCGGCAATGCAGCTTTATTATGCACCATTTTTCGCGACGCAGGAGGGGCGAACTCTAACGCGTTGGCAGGACAACCATCGCGTTGATCCCCTGGAGCCAGTGATTTCAGCCAAGCGGGACCGTAGTGAGAAACGGGCAGCTGTGCTTCACCCAATTTGCAGCCAGCCCGTGGCCGCGAACACCAATTAATTGTTCAGTACGGCGATCAGCGTGTGCGTGTATTCCGACGTCCGCACAACCCGCAGCGACCGGCTGCTAGGCTCACTGCGTCAAGATCGGTCATTCACCCTGCGAGTCAAACCGCACGGTTGCCGGGCCGCTCGCCCCGTCCTACGGCAGACTAGTGTTGCAGCTTCTTGTAACGGAAGCGTTTGGGTTGATCGGCTTCCAGCCCCAGGCGCGCGTGCCGTTGTTCCTCGTAGGTCTGAAAGTTCCCTTCGCACCAATGTACGTAGCCATCCCCTTCGAACGCCAGTATGTGGGTGGCAATGCGATCCAGGAACCAACGATCGTGGCTGATCACCACGACGCAGCCGGCAAAGTTTAGGATCGCTTCTTCGAGGGCTCGCAACGTGTCGACATCAAGGTCGTTCGTCGGTTCGTCGAGCAATAGCACGTTGGCCCCTTGCCGCAATAATTTGGCCAGGTGTACGCGATTTCGCTCGCCGCCAGAGAGTTTGCCGACGGCCTTTTGTTGATCGGTGCCTAGGAAGTTGAAGCGGGCGACATAGGCCCGGGCCGGCACTTTGCGGCCACCGATATCGAAGTTGTCGTAGCCGCCTGAAATTTCTTGGAAGATGGTCTTGTCGGGATCGAGCGCATCGCGATTCTGGTCGACGTAGCCCAGCTCGACAGTCGGACCCACGCGGACCTTGCCCGAGTCTGGTTTCTCTTGCTCAACCAGCAGGCGAAACAGCGTTGTCTTGCCGGCGCCGTTGGGACCAATCACGCCGACGATGCCGCCGGCCGGCAACCGCAGGCTCAGGTCGTCGATTAGCATGCGATCGCCGTAGCCCTTGCTGGCATGGTCGAGCTCGATGACCAACTCTCCCAAATGCTTGCCCGGCGGGATCTGCATTTCAAACTCTTCCTGCTGATCTTGATAGGCTTCGGCCGACATCTGCTCGTAAGCCTTGATGCGGGCCTTGCTCTTGGCCTGCCGCGCGCGGGGGGCCATGCGAATCCATTCCAACTCGCGGGCCAGCGTTTTTTGCCGGGCCGAGGCGGCTTTTTCTTCGCGTACCAGCCGCTCCTGCTTCTGCTCGAGCCAGGAAGAATAGTTTCCCTCCCAGGGAATGCCACGGCCGCGGTCCAGTTCCAGAATCCAACCGGCCACATTGTCGAGAAAGTAGCGATCGTGCGTTACGGCCACGACGGTTCCGGTGTATTCGGCCAGATGCCGCTCGAGCCAGGCGACGCTTTCAGCGTCGAGATGGTTCGTGGGTTCGTCCAATAGCAGCAGGTCGGGTTTCTCGAGCAGCATCTTGCACAATGCCACACGGCGCCGCTCGCCGCCCGATAGCGTGGCGACATCTGCGTCGCCGGGAGGGAGCTGCATGGCATCCATCGCGATTTCGATCTGCCGGTCCAGTTCCCAAGCATTCACGGCGTCGATCTTGTCTTGCACGCGGGCTTGCTCCGCCAACAATTTGTCCATCGCGGCGTCGTCCAGCGGCTCGGCGAAGCGCGCATTGATCTCCTCGAATTTGACGAGCAGTTGCCGCGTCGAGGTGACGGCTTCCTCAATGTTGCCGCGCACATCTTTGGCAGGATTGAGCGTGGGCTCCTGCGGCACATAGCCGACCGTAAATCCATCGGCCAAGCGGGCTTCGCCGTCAAAGTCGCGATCGACTCCCGCCATGATTCGTAGCAAGGTGCTCTTGCCTGACCCGTTGCGCCCCAGCACGCCGATCTTGGCGCCGGGATAAAAGGCCAGCCAAATGTCTTTGAGCACTTCGCGTTGGCCAAATTTCTTGGTGAGGCCGGAGATCTGGTAGATGTATTGCTTGCTCATAGGTCTCGGGTGATTTCACGTGAACTTCGCCGCCGGGGCGCGAAGCGAATGCAGCACGTTGCTAAAAGATAGAAATAGTTGGTACGACTTCGAGCCGAAAGACCGCCGGACGGTTGCCTCGCTTGCTGCGTGGGAGCGCAGGTCCGTGTTCTCGACGGCAGGTCGATGCACACCGCGACCTGCACCGCTGAAGCTATTCCCATTCGATCGTTGCTGGCGGCTTAGAACTGATGTCATAGACGACGCGATTAACTCCCTTGACCTCGTTGATGATGCGGGTCGAAATCTGCGCCAACAGATCGTAGGGCAACCGGCTCCAGTCCGCGGTCATGAAATCTTCGCTGTCGATCGACCGCACGGCCACGGCATCTTCATACGTCCGTGCGTCGCCCATCACACCCACGCTTTGCACGGGTAGCAATACGGCGAACGACTGCGACGTTTGCCGATACAGTCCAGCCTTGTGGATTTCGGCGACGACGATGGCGTCGGCCTCGCGCAGGCGGGCCAACCTCTCGCGCGTTACGGCACCCAGGCAGCGCACGGCCAGGCCGGGACCTGGGAATGGGTGGCGCCACACGATTTCTTCGGGCAGTCCCAACTGCAAGCCCAGTCGCCGCACTTCATCTTTGAACAAATCGCGCAACGGCTCGATCAACTGGAAGCTCAGGTCCTCGGGCAGTCCGCCCACATTGTGATGCAGCTTGATCGTGGCAGCGGGACCGTCGACGGCGGCGCCGCTTTCGATCACGTCGGGATAGAGCGTTCCCTGAGCGAGAAACTCTGCTCCCTCGATCTTGGCGGCTTCATCCGTAAAGCAATCGATGAACACACGGCCAATGATGCGGCGCTTCTCTTGTGGATCGCTGACATCTGCCAACGCCGCCAGGAAGCGGTCCTCGGCCTGCACCACGTGCAAATCTGTTTTGAAATGACTGGAGAATTCGCGAATGACGGCCGCGGCTTCACCCTTGCGCAAGAGTCCGTTGTCGACCAGGATGCAGGAGAGCTGTGCGCCGATCGCCTTGTACAACAGAGCCGCGACGACCGACGAATCGACGCCGCCCGACAGGCCGCAGATCACGCGGCGACTGCCCACCCGCTCTCGGATGGCGGCAATTGTTTGTTCGGCAAAATTGTCCAGTTGCCAGGCACCGCTGGTATGACACACGCGGCGGACGAAATTGGCGAGCAGGTCGCGTCCTTGAGGCGTGTGCGTTACCTCGGGGTGGAACTGCACGCAATAAACCGGCAGGGTCTTGTGCCGTACGGCCGCGATCGAGCAGGTTGCGGTGGCTGCCAGCGACACGAAATCAGGACTGACCTGTTCCACCTGATCGCCATGGCTCATCCAGACCTGCATTTGCTTTGGCAAGCCAGCGAGTAACTCGTCCTCGCTTGTGATTTGGCAGTTTGTGCGGCCAAATTCGCGCGCGGGGGCGCTTTGCACTTTGCCCCCCAACGCCTCGCAGGCCATGTGCATCCCGTAGCAAATGCCAAGCACGGGAATTCCGAGTCGAAAAATGTCCGGATCGCAGTGCGGCGCGCCGGGCTCGTAAACGCTGGCGGGGCCACCGGAGAGGATCAGTCCTTGCGGGGCGATTTCAAGAATCCGCGTGGGGGTAATATCGTGGCGAACAATCTCGCAGTAGACGTTCTGCTCGCGGACGCGCCGGGCGATTAACTGGGCGTACTGCGCGCCAAAATCCAACACCAGGATCTTTTCGTCGGAAGCACCTGGAAGAGCGACGTTCACAAGGGCGGTTTCCGAAGCCATGGTTTTGGAGGCGATGAATGCCAAACGATGAATGTTCTATAGGAGAGGAGGTCAGAACTTCCGGACACCGCCGGTCGCCCAGATGATAGCGGCACTGGCGGTACTTGCCACAAAACGCCGAGCCCCCAGCGCGCTCGCAGCGGACCCGAACGAGGGGTGCTGTTTGCCGGTCGCAGTTGCCGACTCCCTAAACGAAAAAAGCCCGACTTTCGCCGGGTGAAACTGTGAATTATAGGACTGGGCCGACCGCTTGAATAGGGTTCGTTGCGGCTGGGCCCCGCGGGGCGTTATAGTGCGCCGATCCACTGGATAGGTAGCGCAAAAGCAATCCAAAACGTCAGGCACGTTGTGCATATATTACTAACAAACGACGACGGTATTTACGCTCCTGGACTGGCCGCCCTGGAACGCGAGTTACGCAAGATCGGTGACGTCACGGTGGTTGCCCCGGCGACTGAGCAAAGCGGTGTCGGCCACTCGATCACCTTCTTGAGCCCACTGGTGGTCAAAGAAGTATTCGAAGGAGACCGGCGGCGGGGCTGGGCGGTCGAGGGGAGCCCGGCCGATTGCGTTAAGTTGGGCATCTTCGAGTTTTGCGCCAACCGGCCCACGCTGGTCGTCAGCGGCATCAATGGTGGACTGAACGCGGGAATCAACGTGCTTTATTCGGGCACGGTGGCGGCCGCGATTGAGGGAGCGTTTTTCGGCATAACGAGCGTCGCCGTGTCGCTGGAATTCAGCGAACATGCGCAATTTGATAAGGCGGCCCGGCTGGCGATCGAGGTCATTCAGCAGGTCCTCGCCCGCAAGGGGCCTGCGCCGCAACTTTATAATCTGAATATCCCCACCCCGGCCCTACAGCGATCCAAGGGAGTCAAGGTGGTGCCGATGGGAGTCGAGCGGTACGGCGAACATTTCGAGAAGCGCACCGATCCGCGCGGCCGCAACTACTACTGGGCGACTGGTGACCCACCCCCACGCCGCGGCTCGGAGGAAACGGATCTGACCGCGCTGGAAAGTGGCTACGTGACGTTGACGCCGCTCGATTTCGACCTGACGCGGCGCGACACGCTCGATGCCATGCGGGACTGGAAACTAAAGCTGAGTGAATGATGGCTCGGCTGGGACGCATTATTTAATTCGGCCGCTGATGTCTGGTCGAGAGGGAATGTTGTGTATTGGTGGACTCTGGAATGGGCGCCCAGACATGCGACAATAGCCCGTGCCCTCTGGCAGCCATTCCACAACGGGGATTGCGACGATGAAGACGATATTCATGTCTACGCTGACGGCACTGGCCTTGGTTTCCGCAGGTTGCAACGAAGGTGGCCCGCCGGTTGCCGCTCCCCCCGCGGCCGCCCCGGTCACCGGTGGACCGCCAACGCTGACGCCCCCTCCGGCAGCTCCCGTGCAGGTCACCGCTTCGGAAGATCACACGAAGAAGGGCATCGCCGGCAACGAAATGGGCAAGGGAATCCTGGCTACCCCAGCCCGGGTTTATCTGCGCATCCCCGACCGGGTGCTGTTCTTAAACCTTGAGAACACCATGAAGCTGTACAAGGGAGAGCATGGCGCGCTGCCGAAGACACACAAAGATTTCATGCGCGACATCGTCGAAGCCTACAGCATCAAGCTGCCCGAGCTGCCTGACGATAGCCACTACATCTACGTGCCGGACAAGGAAGAACTGATGATCGAGCGGCAACCGATGTGATCATTGGGGTGGATGCCGAATCGAACCGCAGGGAATCCATGCGCGGACACGCGACGGATCACACATTCCGTCTCATTTAACGCTGTCTCCCCGGCGTGTCGTATCCGGTCATCAGCCATCGACCGCCCTCTTGGCGTAAATCGACGACGAAGCGACCAGCGAAATTCTCGTACGGTACTTCGCCACGTCGATCCTTGACGTTGATGTAGCCCATGAAGTCCGCCTTGGCCGTGGGAGGGCTGATGTGACGGTTGAATGTCACGTCCAGCCGGCGGAAGGTTGCCTTTTGGATGTTTAGCCGCGACATCTCGGCAGCCACTTCGCGGCGCATGGGCGAGGTCGGGTCGATAAACTCAATCACGGCCTGCGGATTGTTCGATTCGAGCGCGCTTGCGGCGCCGGCCAAGGTGTCTTCGACCCTCTCTTTTTCGGTGACGACGAACCATTCCAGCACGAGCAGGCCGCCCCCCAATAGCGCCACCCCGGCAATAGCGCCCAGCAAAGCCCCGCGGCCGGTTTTTACCAGTGCGATCGTCAGTATCGCCTCGAAGAGGACCAGAGCGACCAGCGTGGGCGTGGGATCTTCGACCAGCCAACTCATTGCCGTGGCCTCGGCTTGTGCCCTTCCACACGGCGGGAGGCACTTTTCAGATAGCTATGCACTCCGGCACCAACCGCGGCCAGCGCCAACAGAAGCGCAAGCGCGGTGGCCAAGGGGCCGAGGGTGAATTGCCGCGAAGAATCGCGAGGAAGGTCGGTGATGAGGGCGTCGGGATCCGCGGTCTCGAGTGCTTCGGCCACTTGGCCGCGGGCGATCTGCTCGCGCGTGCTGTTCATTCGCTCCAGGCGCGCTTGCCGATAGGCGTACTTGGGACTGACGACGACGATGGCCACGAGCGCGCTACTGCCAAACAGGACCAACCAAAACCAGGGGCTATCGGTGATCGGTCGCCGCTCGGGCGGGTTCACGTGTTTCTCAACGTCCGACATCGCGAACCCCTCCGCTGAGTCAGCTCAACGCCCGGAATGGAAAGTTCACCACGGAGATGCCGAGGCACGGAGAAATACGATGCAGAATGCAAAATGATGCATCATAAACAGAGGTCCGCTTTCCGGTTCCTCTGAACTGTTCGTTATCTCGCATTCATCGTTCATCGTTTCTCTGTGCCTCTGTGCCTTCGTGTCTTCGTGGTGCCATCCTCTTGCCCGGCTTACCGCTTGGGGAACAGCGGGCCGCCGTAGATGGCCGCATCGCCGAGGGCCTCTTCGATCCTCAGCAGTTCATTGTACTTGGCAGTGCGATCGGTGCGCGAAAGCGAACCGGTTTTTATCTGGCCTGTGCCCAGCGCCACGGCCAGGTCTGCGATGGTGGCGTCTTCGGTTTCACCGCTGCGATGGCTGGAAATGCTGGTGTAGCCGTTGCGGTGGGCCATCTCGATGGCCTCGATTGTCTCGGTCAGCGTGCCGATCTGGTTTACCTTGATAAGAATGCTGTTGGCGATGTGCTCGCGGATGCCGCGCTCCAAACGCTTGGTGTTGGTGACGAATAGATCGTCGCCGACCAGCTGCGTGCTGGCGCCCAGGCGTTCGGTGAGCAGCTTCCAACCTTCCCAATCGTCTTCGGAGCAGCCATCTTCGATCGAGCAGATGGGATACTTCTTTCTCCAGCCGGCCAGGAAATCGACCATGCCGGCGGCGTCGAGCTCGCGGCCGTCCATCGTGTATGTTTTCTTTTTGCTGTCGTACAGCTCGGTGGCGGCGACATCGAGCGCGATGAATACCTGGCTACCGATCTCGTAGCCCGCCTGCCCGACGGCTTCGACGATCACGTCCAGTGCTTCGGTATTGCTTCCCAGGTCGGGGGCAAATCCCCCTTCGTCGCCGACAGCGGTCTTGAAACCCTTGGATTGCAATACTTTCTTGAGCGTGTGGAACACTTCCACGCCGCAACGCAGGGCGTCGCTATAGCGCTCGAAGCCCAGCGGCATGACCATGAATTCCTGCACGTCGACTTTGTTGTCCGCGTGCGCGCCCCCGTTGATGATGTTCATCATGGGTGCCGGCAGCACCCGAGCTCCCACGCCCCCCAGGTAACGGTAGAGGGGCAGTCCGCAATGTTCGGCCGCGGCGTGTGCCACGGCCAGCGATACGCCGAGGATGGCGTTAGCGCCGAGGTTCTGCTTGTTTTCACTGCCATCCAGCGCGATCATGTGCCGGTCGATCGCAGTCTGGTCGAGCGCGTTGGAACCGATCAGCTCTTCGACGATTTTTTCGTTCACGTTCTCGACGGCCCGGATGACCGCCTTGCCGCCGTATTGCTTGGCATCCGTGTCGCGCAGCTCCCAAGCTTCGTGGACGCCGGTGCTGGCACCGCTGGGAACGGCCGCGCGACCGAACGAGCCGTCGGCCAGCCGCACGTCGACCTCGACGGTCGGATTCCCGCGGCTATCAAGAATCTGGCGAGCGTGAACATCGACGATCGTGGAAGGCATGGCACTTCTCTCCGGGGAGTGGAGTAAGGTTTGTGGAATTTAATTGGGCCCGCGGCGCGAAACGGCACGTCTAGCGCGGGGTCTGTGGTCCTGGACCCCCACGAGGGACACGACGCCAGGGAGCGGTCCGGTTTCGGCGGACCCGACGGCCGGGGCGGGCAATGCGTCGTGCCGCCCATTGTGCGATATGTCCCCCTTAGGTTTCAAGGAGGGGGGGACGATTGGCAGAAAGCGCAAGAAATCGTGGACTTTCCGCGCGCATAACTTGCGCGGATCGGTCTTCAGACGCGCCAGTGATTCTGATTAGGTACGGGCTGAACTCATCACTTACATCACCGGCGCTTGCACCAGTCCGGAGCCGACATCGGCGGCCGACAGGCCCAAGGGGCGGGCTGTTTTCACCAGACGGGTCCACAAATCGACGGCCGAAATGCCGGGATTGGCCTGGGCGTGCAGGGCTGCGATGCCGGCCACGTGCGGTGTGGCCATGCTGGTGCCAGAGATCACGTTGTACTGCTGCGGCATCAGCCAGCTGGAGTAAACGTCGACGCCAGGGCCAGCGATGTCGACCTGCCCTCCGTTGGGTTCGATTCCGCTGTTGGAGAATGGCGCGATGCGGAATGAAGAATCCACGGCCGCCACCGCCATGATCGACGGACAATTGGCCGGATGACTGACCGGCGCAATGACAGGGGGCGCCAGGTCGCGGCGGCTGTCATTCCCCGCGGCCGCGACAATCAATGTGCCGGACGCCAAAGCGCGGCGGGCCATGTTCTCGAATACCGTCGATGGCTTTTGCCCGGGCGCAACCGGAGCGCCGAGCGACATGGAAATCACGCGGCACTTGTTCCGCACGGCCCAATTGATACCGGCCAGGATATCTCCGTCACCTCCTCGTCCCAGGCGGTTGAGAACTTTGCCGACGTAGATGTCGGCGTTGTAACTGATGCCGTAACGCGGCAAGGTGCCGGGCCGGAAGGGCCCCATGGACGTACCGACGCAGTGGGTGCCGTGGCCGAGGGTGTCTTGCGGCAACTCCCCTTGGACGAACGATTGGGGTACGATCGCCCGCCCGGCAAAGTCAGGATGCGTGAATTCAAAGCCGGTGTCCAACACGGCGACCTTGATACCGCTGCCATTCCAAGAGGATTCGATGACGCGCGTGGCTTGTAATCCCCAGGTGTTGAGCGCTTCGTTAAATGCTGCCACGGCTGCCGCGCGACCGGCCGACGAAGGGTCGCCGCCGCCAGCGAAACCGAGACTGGCCGCGTGATCGAAGCCGTCGCGGTAACCACGCAGGTAGTCGGGATTCATTCCCGCGGCAGGAGCGCCCGCCAAGGCAGGGCGGCCCGACGTTCCCACGAACTCGGGCAGCATGGCGGCATAGACGACGCGCTCTGGCTCAACGGCCAGGATGGAATCCGAGCGCGTGGCCTGAATGCTCAAACGGCCGACCTGGTCCGGATCACCGTTGACCACGGCCACACCGATCGAGTCCAGCATCATTGCTTCGGACGGGGCAAGCGCGGCCATACTAATCCCGTCGTGCAATTCCTGAACGCGCACGGTATTGAGTCCGGCGGTGTCACGCAAAGCTTTGATGCCGGCTTGCAGGCCCTCGTCGCCATAGCGCATCAGGATGAGCGACCGCCCGGTCGTCTCGGTACGGGCGATCGTTGGCGTTGACGCACTTTGCAAAAAAAATCCCCGTTGGCCAGCGTTAAACATGACGAGCCCCCCATGATTAGGCGCGAATTCCCACTACAGACAGATAGTGGAAACCAACCTAGTGATGAGGTGTGACAACGGGTTGTCACAGCGCGGGGGACGGTGGCAAAGATTTCCCAACGGATCGTGGCGGGTGAGTGGCGCGCAATGCGCGCATTTCCGGATCCTGCGATGGGCTTTCCGCCAAGAGGATCATTTGATGCCGTGCGCGGATGATTCCGCAGTTGCGCCGGCATCCTGCCGCAGACACCACAGCACCGCGTTACGCATCAACCGTCGATACATCGGATGCGCCAGCGATTCCCGCGTATGACCGTTCGCCAAATGGCAAAGCCTTCCTTGGCCGGGCTCGTAGACCCAGCCGGCGGCGGCAGTCTGGCCGTCGTCCGAACGATTGCGCAACAGCAGGTGTACTTTGTCGGCATCGATGGGCGGCGTGTGCTGCTCGTCGGCCACCGAAAAATCCTGCACGCCGCGCGTTACCGGATGATCACGATCTACAACTTCGACGCGAAATCGCTCTAGCGGACCGTGTCCTATGTAGCGGCCGCCGACGAGTCGCAGGTAGGGACCATCCTCTGGATACAAGCCCATTGAATTGTGAAGATTAAGAAAGCCACCGCCGCGGTGGACGAAATCGACCACGGCTTTCTCTTGCGTGGGGGTCATCCACACATAGTCTGGTTGGCCGGGGGCCTGCGGTCGTTGTAAACCGTCGCGGAGGATCACCAGCAATTGCACCCGAGCCAGGTTATCGGCCGAAAGCGCGCGGACGTCAAAGGCAAAGTGCGGTACCACGTCGGTTGCGGCGAACACGGGGCGCAGACCCGCTTCGATATGCCCTGGCTCGTGGGGCTGGTCGCCAATCAGCACTAGCGCGTGCGGGCGCTTGTCACCCGGCTCCGGCGGATGTCCGTTGAACGGAGCCAATGGCACGGTCAACTCGCGATAGACATAGTCCAGGTCCTCGGCCAGCGGCGTGTCGTAGGGCATCCACACCAGATAGTGCGGCACCAACCGCACGACGCGCTGCAGGTCCTCTTGTGGTTGTCCTTGCGCAATGAAGTAAGCCACTTGCCGACGCAACTCACTGAGAAAGCGCAGCTGCCGTGGGACCAGTTCGCCGTCTCCCCAGGAACCAAACCCAGGGACGACGTGGGCGGCATGCAACTCGGACAATTGCTCGAGAGCGGTGACCCAAGCGGCCGTATCGCTGCCCGCTAGCGGCACGCGCGGCCCGTGATACAAAAGCGGTCCGCCGAATAGGACCTGCTGTTTCGGCAGACGAACGCACGCGCCGCCGTGGACGAAAACCTGATCCTGGGGCAGGAACTCGATGGGCGTCTGCGCGTCACCCAGTGCGGCGGGCTGGTCGAGCAGTTCATAGCCGGGACGTGGAGTTGGTGCGGGCGAGATCACTTTCGTGTTCGTTGCGGTTTGCCCTGGCCGCGACATCAGTGCCCGAAAGGTCGCCGGGGAAAGGCAGACGCGCTTGACGCCCTGTTTCAGCAAGGCATCGATCACAGGCAGGTCGGCCGCCGTGGCGCTTGTCAGCACGAGCGTCGTGACCGGCTTGCCAGTGGATTTTGCAATGTCGGCTAGAAGCGTGGCGGTGTTCTCGCCCCGTGGCAAGTCAATCAGCAGCGTTCCGTCCGCGGTGCCAATCCAGCCACAATTGGCTGAGCGATACTTGTCGGCAAAGCCGACCACGTGTATGCCCGGTGCGATCTCTTCATGATGCGGCCAGGCGGCTTGGGCGGTTGTTGCGATCCGGCCGCAGCCAGCCAAGATAAACGCCATGACGGCGAAGCGTGTTTGCCAGATGTTGATCACGTGGTAATTCCCCAAAGTTAGCGCTCGGCCGAGCGAGACATGCCGGAAGCCTTGGTGTCAGGGTTGTGTCTTGGTGGACGGATGAGCGAACTTGCCCGGCATTAGGATGCGGGTTGTCACATCGTCGGTAAGCTCGCCGATCTTGGCGGCGTACTGACGCGCGTCATTGTGCTGCGTAAAGCCCGCGATCAGATCTTCGCGTTCGCGCAGGCTGTCGAAGCGGAATAAATACGTAACGTTACTCCAAGAAGCGCCCACGTTCACGACCCACGGTCCGACCGGGCGAAAGCCGTGCCGGTTGAGTAGTGCCAGCCCTTCGCTCTGCATGTACTTCAAATAGGCGTCGCGCCGCGCCAGGGGGACGCGATGAACCTCGTGGATCACGATCTTGGACTGTTCGGGCAGTGCGGGTTTATCGGCGAAATCCGTGAGGCGCAAGAAGCAATTCGTTTCCCCATCCAACAGCGGATCGCGCAGCGAAACAAACTCGGCGAAGCGCTTGTCCGCGCCCAGCTTCTGTCCGGCCTGCTCGAAGGCGGCCATGTCGTCGTATTCCCAGATCGTGATGTGCTCATACAGGTCGCCGACCATCGTTGTCCACCAGCCGACCATGCGTCCTCCTGCCTCGCGAAAGAGAGGCAAGCCCTTGGTTTCGATCAGTTGGGCGTACTCCTTCAGCTTGTCGGGTCGGATCTGAATCCGCCACTCGCCGTAAACGTATCTCGATTGCTGCGCGGCCGCGGACTTTGGCTGCGATGGCTCGGCGCCGTGCGCAACGACTGGCCACGCCAGGCCGGTGACAGCCACCAGAAAGAATAGCAAAGGCCGCTTCACGTGTTTTCTCCCCAATCGACCAACAATCCGCGCTAAAAATGTCGCCGTCCAAACCCTCGCGCTGCGGAGAGACGCGCCCAGAGTCTGCATCCGATCAGCGTACGTTTGCGAGTGCCAAGTATCGCAGCCGGCGCGGGCAGGTGCAACGAAACGGGACGGCGTTGGCGCAGGGCGCTGGGGAATCGTCCGGTTCCTTCGTCGGCCCTTTGACGACATGTGCATTATCCCAGAGAATCACGGCCACGCCGCATCGACTGCTCCCCGTTCGATACGCGCAATATCACGACCCCTGCCGAGCTGTTGCCCTCGGGTGACAGGTACTTCTTATGGCGATCATTTCTGGGTTTGCCAGCATCTGCCTGTTGCTGGTGGTGTTGTTGGACGGCTTCGAGACAATGGTCCTGCCGCGGCGGGTGACGCGGCGGTTTCGTTTGACGCGGTTGGTGTACCGCACGTTGTGGCTTCCCTGGCGCGCAGTTGCCCTCGAGTTGCGGCCGGGTAAGACGCGGGAGAATTTTCTCAGCATGTTCGGGCCGCTGTCGATCTTGCTGCTGATCGCTTGCTGGATGACAGCGTTGACAATTAGTTTCGCGTGGCTGCACTGGTCGCTGGCCACCGTGTTGCAAACGCCGGGCGACGAGTCTGGCTGGGGTGATTACCTCTATATGAGTGGCACGACGATCTTCACGCTCGGCTTCGGCGACGTGGTGCCGCGCGATGGCGTGGGGCGATTCCTGGCCGTGGTCGAAGCTGGGACCGGCTTTGCCTTCATGGCCGTGGTGATCGGCTACTTGCCGGTGCTGTACCAGGCCTTCTCGCGACGCGAGACGATCATTTCGATGCTCGACGCGCGGGCCGGTTCTCCGCCGGCTGGAGGCGAGCTGCTGTTGCGGGCGGCGCACAGTCGCGACCTGGAAGCAATCCGGCGATTCTTGCAGGACCTCGAGCAGTGGTCGGCGGAAGTGCTGGAAAGCCATCTGTCGTTTCCCGTGCTGAGCTTCTATCGATCGCAACATGATAATCAATCCTGGGTCGCGGCGCTGACCGCATCTTTGGACGCCTGCGCCCTGTTGATTTCGTTGCTGAAAGGAGTGGCCCACTATCAAGCGCAACTGTCCTTCGCGATGGCGCGGCATGCAGCGGTCGACCTGGCGCTGGTGTTTCATGTGCCGCCGCAGCCCCTCGACGAAAACCGCTGGCACGGAGACGCCATGGCCAAGCTGCGGGAGGAGATGCAGAGCGCGGGATTGTCGCTCCACGAAGAGGCGGCCGCGGCGGCAAAATTTGCCGAGTTGCGGGCAATGTACGAGCCGTTCCTGCTGGCCTTGGGGCGTTACTTCGTGTTCTCGGTGCCGCCGGTGTGGCGCGACACCGAGGTCGTGGACAATTGGCAAACCAGCGCCTGGATGCGGCGCACCGCCGGAATCAACAAACTATCGGCGCAGCCTCCACAGGACGACCACTTTGTGTAAGGCGCGTCGTACGTAGCGCGGCGATGCCGGCGGAGTTTGCCCCGGAGGCACAGAAGTACGGAGACGAGTCGAGAAATCGACGTTTAGATAAAGTCGCGGCGAATATGCGCCAAAGTGACTGTTCTTTGTCGAGCACTCGCCCGCGCGCGCCGTAGACTCTCTGCCCGATCACGCGGCCCGGTGGTATTGGCGTCCGAGCGCCGCGTAGCGATCGTTTCGGGCTATCAAGTCGGCGGGGCTGCCTTGTTCGACGATCCGTCCGTGGTCGAGCATGAGGATCAGGTCGGCCGTGCGCACGGTGCTCAAGCGGTGGGCCACGACAAAGCTGGTGCGGCCCTTGACGAGGCGTGCCAGCGCCTGCTGCAGGCGATGTTCGGTGAAGACGTCGATGGCGCTCGTCGCTTCGTCAAGGATCAAGATAGCCGGATCGGCCAGCATGGCCCGCGCAAAGCAGACCAGCTGCCGCTGACCCAGGGAGAGATTGCGCCCGCATTCGCCCACGTCGGTGCGCAAACCGTCGGACATGGCCTCGACGAGATCGAGGCAACCGAGCCTGGCTAGCGAAGCGGCGACTTCGTCAAAAGTGGCGTCGGGTCGGGCATAACGGATATTGTCGGCCACGGTGCCGCTGAAGAGAAAGTTCTGCTGCAGGACGATGCCCAATTTCCGGTGCAGCGAATCGGTTTGTAGATCGCGCACGTCGCGGCCGTCGATCAGCACCCGACCGCGAGTGGCCAGGTAGAATTTGGCAATCAAATTGATGATCGAGCTTTTGCCGCTGCCCGTGTGTCCGACCAGGGCTACGCACTGACCAGGCTCAACCGTGAAACTAATCTCGTCCAGCACCAGTCGATCGGCCTCGTAGGCGAATGAGACGTTGTCGAATGTGACCTCGCCGACGAGCCGCGCGGCGGGACGAGCCGCGGGACGATCTATCCAATCGGGGTCAATGCGAAGGAACCGTCGCACACGCTCGGCCCCGGCCATGGTCAGGATCGCCTGGTTGTATTGGTCGCCGAGCGTTTGAATAGGCGCGAAGAAAATATTGGCCAGGAACATAAACTGAATCAATTCACCGGCCGGCACGCCGATTTCTGGCGATAGAACCCGGTAACCGCCGAGCATTAGGATTGATGCCAGGAAAGCCTGACTATTAAATTCCAGCAAAGGAGCGAACATGCCGGCTGTGCGGGCCGCTTCGAGGTTGTACACCGAATGATCAGCAACCAGGTCGCGAAACATTCGCGCGCTGGTTTGCTGCCGCGCAAAGCCTTGGGTGACGTGTACGCCGTGTACGGCTTCGACCAGGCGGGCCGTGACCCGGCTGAAACTTTCCTGCACCGCGCGATGGGCGCGGCTCAATCGTCCGCGAAAACGATAGTTCAACCAGCCCAGCACGGGCCCCATGGCGGCCACGACCAGGAACAGCACTGGGTCATACCACAGCATTAGTCCGGCGGCCACCAGCATCTGGCCCAGCCCGACCAAGCTGGTAAAGACGACGTCCTGAACGCCGGCGCGAACGGCCTCGGTGTCCGAAGTGACGCGACTAATGATGGCTCCCAGTTTCATGCGGTGAAAGAAACTGGGAGTCATGCGTTGCATGTGTGAAAAGACCTGGTCGCGGAGGTCGTGAACGACACTCTCGCCCAGTTCCAGCGCCAAGCGCTGGCGAAAATGGAACGTCACGTTGGTCCACGCTGCCAGGGCGATAAAGCTCGCGACGCCCCACCACAACCCGGATAGCGAATGCCCGGCGATCGGACCGCTGACGACGTAGCCTGTTACCCAGGCCAGGCCAGACAATTGCAACGAGCGAATGACGACCAGAAAGAATAGTACGTTCCGCTTGTAAGCGTATGGCGCAGTGTAGGTGTACAGCCAGCGCACCACGTCCAGACCCGGCGGCCGCGCGCCACAGAATTCATCGTCATAGGCGCCGGGGCCCTGCGCAGCCGTCTCGCGGGCCGGGCAGCGGGAACTCGTTTTTTTGGAAATAGTATTCGGCATGTTGCGTGGTTGGATACCGCTCTGAGATTTCCGTTCGCGTCCGGGAAGTGGTCAGCAAAGCGGGCGCGAATTATGCGCAGCACTCGGCTTGTGCGGCGTGCAATTGAGCGGCCCGCCAATACGGCCCGCCTTGCAGGATCAGTTGTTCATGCGTGCCGGCCTCGACGATACGACCTTGGTCCAGCACCAACACCAGGTCGGCGTGACGCAACACGCTCGGGCGATGCGAGACGATCACCGACGTACGACCGCACATAGCCTGCTCGATCGCTTGCAGGATTTCGTGCTCGGTTTGGGCATCGACGGCTGCGGTGGGGTCGTCGAGCAGCAGAATCGGCGGCTCGAGCAAGATGGCACGCGCTATGGCGAGCCGCTGCCGCTGTCCGCCGGACAGGTTGCGGCCGTCTTCTTCGAGCCAGGTGTCGTAACCTTCGGGCAGTTCGCGAATGAATTCATCGGCCGCGGCAATCTTGGCGGCGCGGATGATCTCTTCGCGCGTCGCGGTGGGGTAACCGAAGGCGATGTTTGCCGCGATCGTGTCGCTGAACAGAAAGGTTTCCTGGAAGACGATGCCGATGGCGCGCCGCAGGTCGTCCAGGGCCAAGGAGCGGACATCGACACCATCGATCAACAAGCGCCCGGTGGTGGTATCCAAAAATCGAGGGATCAAATGCAGGAAGGTGCTCTTACCAGAGCCCGTCGCCCCCAGAATCGCCACGCGTTCTCCCGCTTGCAACCGCAGATTGATGCCTGTTAGCGCACCGTCGCCGTCGTGGTAGTGAAAGGAGACGTTCTCGCAGCGGATTTCGCCACGCGGCTGGCGCAATGGGCAGGGCGCTGGCGGGGAATGAATCTCGACCGGGGCATCTAGCACTTCAAAAACGCGCCGCGCGCCGGCCAGGCTTTGCTGCATGCTGTTCAACACATTGACCATCTTGGTGACCTGGCCAGAGAACTGTTGCAACAAACCAGAAAAGACGACAAGCCCCATGCCCAGGGGAAGCTCGCCGAGGCTTACCAAGTAGCCACCGTATGCCAATAGCGCCGCCAGGTTCAGCGATGACAGAAACTCGGTCGTGGGCGTGAACAAGCTCACCCGCCAAAAGATGAAATTCTGCTGTTCTTTTACTTCGCGGTTTGCTTGACGGAATTTTGCGACCTCGGCCTCTTCGCGGGCGAATCCGCGTACGACGTGCATACCGCGGACATTTTCCGAAAGTACCTGCAGCAGGCGGTCCATCAACTCGCGATTGCGGTCGTAAGCCGGACGGACGACGCGGCAGAATCCGACCGCCACCAGCCACAGGACGGGCATGGTGGTTAAACACACCAGCGACAGCCGCACGTGAATGTGCAGCATGTACGCCAAATAAACTCCCAGTGAGAGCAGCAAGACCACCATTTGCAGGACCATGCCCTCGACGAATTGGCGCACGGCCTGGGCGTCGTTCGTGACGCGATTGATGATCGACATCGTGGAATTGTCGCGGAAAAATCGCGTGCTCAGCTCGTGCAGCTTTTCATAGATCGAGGCCCGCAGTTCGACGACGATCTCTTGTTGCACGAGCCGGGCTGAGGCCACGGCATGCCAGAAATTCAGCCCCATTCGCAGCGCCGCTAAGACGAGCACAGAGCAACCGAGCGTGAGCACGATTGTCAGCGGCGAGCACGTCGTGCCTGGATTCAGCCCGAACGGCCATGCAGGCGGCGTGCTCGTAGCATCGACCTGAT
>DASXEJ010000308.1 GCA_036490175.1 Pirellulales bacterium
CCAATGAGGCCAGCAACACGAACACGCTCAACAGTCCCAGAGTAAACCAGACGTTCAACATGAACACGCTGCGACGGCTCTGATGACTTTGCTCGACGAAGCCGAGAATCTTCAGCCCGATCACTGGCAGCACGCACGGCATGCAGTTCAGAATCAAGCCACCCAGCAGCGCCGCCCCCAGCATGAAAAATATTGACTCACCACCACCGCTTGCGGCCGGCTGTACTTTGGTAGGATCGAATCCGGCGGATGCCTCGCCAACGGCACCACGGGCTGCAGCGTCGGCCACTTGCTTGTAGCTCTTCGCCGGAGTGAAAACGAGCGGAATCGTTCCGGGCTTGTGCTGCGCATCCACCGGCAGCGTGACTTGAAATTGCACCGCTTGCGGCAGATCGCATCCCGTGCCGTCGCGGCACGTTTGAAAGCCGATCAGCCCGGCGAGCTTATGATCTCCCGGCGCGGCATCCTGCGGCACAGCCAGATCGATCGTCCATGTGACTGGCTGCTCGTAATATCGTTCTTTCTCGCCCGGCGCCGCTGTCGACGCCTTTTCGATGAGCTTTCCCGCAGCCGACGGCGGCGACGACTTTAGGCCGGCGGTTTCGCTCAATGCGATCAGCGTTGGTTTGGATATTTTTGGCGGGTCGCGATCGGCCAGGGCGTAGACGTGCCAGCCGTCGGTGGGCTCGGCCGAAATGACGAGTCTGGCCACTCCGCCGGGAGTGGCGACCGTCGGCTCGACATGTCCGCGAATAACGACGTGCGCGGTGCCAGGTTTGTAGCTGCCCGCATCGCCGACGACGCGCGGCTGTGGCAGCCCCGGAGCCGCGGCATCCTTGTTATAGGTGGCCGTAAACTTGACCGAGGTCGGCGGCAGGCAACTGCTTTCGTCGCAGGCCTGATAGGCAAACTTTCCAGCGATCGACAGGCCGGCAGGATCGGTCCCGGGCGTCAGTTCTAACGGGGCCGACCAGATCGCTTGCCCCTCATGCGTTTCCACGGGCAGGTTGTTAAAAACCGGCTCGACGTGCGATTCGGGTGGCGTGACCGACTTGAAATCGCCGGCCACCTTGTAGCCAGCCCCGGGATCGATGGTGATCTTGCTGCGAACAGGCCCGCCAGACTTCTGCGTCAGCGAGTAGATGTGCCAGCCGGTCCCGATATCAGCCGTCACGACCAGCTGAGGAACCTGCCCATTCCTGGCTGGCGCGATATGCGCTTCGATCATAACGGGGCCTGCCGCGGCGGCCGGCCCCCCTGACAGGTTGCCGCCAATGGCGCCCAGGTCAAGCTGCCCCGAGGCGGGCGTAGCAGCGGCAATAACCAGTGCCAGACCGACCCATGCCACCCGGTGGCCCGCCAACAATGCCTGCCGCATGCGACTCTCCCTCTGGTATCGATACATCTGCAATCGCGCCAGCGTTGCGAGGAGGTATTTTAGGTCCCTTTGACAGGCCGGGTCAATTTCACCTCAGACGGCCGATCCGATCACGCGCGGCGAATTCAATGTCTGCGCTGGAAGGCCTAAACGTCTTGGCTTGACGCGAGAGCCATGCACGACCGGCCACCCGTTTTGTGGAAAGATTGATGATTGCGGATCCCTGCCTGATGGCAATACGGCGGCAAAGTCTGCAGAATTTCCGGAAAACCCTTCCAATCTTGTAACATTTCGCTAACGTCGGGGTTCAATAGCGGAGTCACGCTGCGCGCCGCGCCCGCCAAGTATGCAATTTCGGCCTGGAGAACGCTCATGAGAATCAACACGATGCGGGCTTTTCTTATCATATGCGGGCTAATGCTCGCCGCGCAGCCGATGGCGACTGCAAATGGCGCAAATATCGTTGGCATCGCCGCGATGGGCGCCAGCGAAACCGAAGGGGACACCTACGACGGTAGCTGGGTCCCCTATCTGGCAAATCAGCGCGGACTGAATTTCGGCCCGAACCAGTCGTACAACGTGGCCATCGGCGGCAGCGACAGCAGCGACCTGTTGGCAGAAGGCCAAGATACAAAGGTCGCGGGCTTCGTCGCGGCCAACGAAGTGAATCTCGCCTTTCTGACTGTGGGCGGATTGGATTTTCCGCCCGTGGCGACGCAGATCCTGAATCACACGCTCAATACCTCGGCCTTCGTCAATCAAGTCACGGGCAACATCACTACGGCCGTCGACACCGTGCTGGCAGCCGGGCCAACAAAAATGATTGTGCTTGGCGTGCCGGACATGTCGCTCACCGGCGGCGGCCAGGCGACGTTGACTACGCCGGCCTTGCGACAACCGGTCGTCTCGCTGGTAGACCAGGTCAACGCGACCTTGAAGCCCGAGATCCTCGGCCGTGGGCAGGTCTACGTCGATTTCGCCGGCTTGATGCGGTCGTGGAGCGCGCAGCCGCTGGTCATCGGCGGAGTTACGATCGACACGAAGGACGAAGGCAGCGCGCCGACGGATTTGTGGCTTAACGATCTACACGTCGCCGTAGTGGGAAATGCGATCTTTGCCAACTTGATGCTCAGCGCCATCAACAAAGAGTACGGCACGGCGTATCCCCTGTTCAGCGATCAATTCATTCTGCAAACAGCAGGCCTGTCGTCCAGCTATTCCGGCGAGACTTCGCATATCGACTATTCTAGTTTTGTTTACTTGCCAGCCCCCGAACCCTCCTCGTTGGTCTTGGCGCTGTTGGCAGCGTTGGGCATTGCCAGCGGCTTATGGCGAACGCGTTCCGTGCGTGGCGTTGAGACACGCACAGTGATATCCAGGGCGTAAGCGTGTTACTCCGCGGACCTGCATACGAATCCGCCGCGACTCAGGCAAGGTGCGCGAGGCGGCGGCTGAAATAGTCGAGCCTTGCTTGGACGGCCTCCGGCCGCTCAAAAGCGCGCTGCTGTTCGTAGATCCAGACGAGCCAATTGATACCGCCCAACAGCACTCCACTAGTATCAAACGCCGTCACCAGCATCAGTTCGACTTCGGATAGAGGACGAACGCTTTCGTAGGCGGCGAGCCCCACTTTCCAGGCGGATCGATCGTCTTCGGCCAGGCTTCCCAACAGGCGGGCCACATCCGCGGCCACGTTCTCGGGTCGCATGGCGCCGGCGTCGATCAGGCCCGTCACCTCGTCCCCCAAGAAGAGAACATTCTCTTCCCAGATATCGCGGAGACACGGAACGAGAGCCACCTTGACCTGCACGGCCTGGTCAAGAATCTGCTGGACGTGTTCGGCCGCACGCGGAAAACACTCCAGAATCCGTGCCGCCGCACGACTGGAATCGTTCGCGCGCGCTACCGTTTGCTGCAATCGCTGCCAACCTCCGGCGCGTAACGCGGCAAGCTGATTGCGCCGCGCCGCCACACCAGGGGACGAGCACTCGGCCTCTTGCGGCAGCGGAAACGAGGCGGCTGCGCTGTGAAACGCGGCGAGCGTCGTCATCGCGGCACGCAACCGCGGCACGCTTGGCGCAAGATGGTAATCCGCCGCGCCCGCAAACCAAGGCGTGATCTCCCACAAGTGTCCCGCGTGGCGCACGTATCCCTGATGCGTCGTGGTCTCGAGTGGCAGTGGTATTCTGTCGAACCCTTCCTGGTGCACATGCCAGAGCACGGCCTGAATGAACTCCAGTCGCTCCGGAGTCGGATGCTCGGCCGGCCAGCGCCGCAAGCAGAGCAAGCCTTGCGGAGTATTGAGTCGCCACAGGCGCGATCCACTAAAGCCCCCGGCGCCAGCGAGGAACTCCGCTGCCTGCGGTTGGCAGTCTGCGGGGTACGCGCGCAATACCGGCCCGTAGTTAATCTCGTCGGCCATCGTATGACCAGGAAAAAAGGCGAACACGCCGCCGCCCCACCGCGGAGCACGGCGCGAGCAAGAAAACATTGCGCCTCAATCTACCAACGCAGTGCAGTCTACCAGCGCGTGGCGAAGTGGCTAAGACATGCATGGTCGCGTCGCGATACTGCCTCGCGAGTGCCAGCACAATTACAGATTACCAAGATCGCAGATGACCAAGCCGCGAGAGATTAAAATCTCAGTCCCACCACCATTGTCCCTCGGCCAGATCTTTCAGGCTGGTCTGATGATGCCGGTTGTCGACCTTCTTGCCGTCGTCGGGCAGCAGGTTATCGGACGACAAGGCTTGATGGGCTCGCACCGACACGCCGCCGCCGATCGGGGTCATCAACTGATTTCCCTTCCAGACGCTGGCGACGGCAGACTCAACTTCCACCGGCGCGTTGAAAGTCTGTACGGGAAATTTTTCCTCATTGCCGAGCAGGTCCATGTTCCAATGGGCCTTGGCGTAGTAGTCGTTCTGTTGAATGAACGCGGCGGCCACCGACATGTCGATCAGATTCCGCAATTGCGCGAAGACCGGCGATTTCGCCGCCAGCTCGGGGTATTTCTTCGTGAAGCCGCTTACGAACATGGCGCTGGCGCCGCTGGTAGTATTCGATTTGCCCCGCTGACCGTTCCCTCCCACGACTTCGTCGGCACCCACCAACTTGACTCCGTCACCGACCAACTCCATCGCCGAACGGTCCTCCGCAGCACGCACGCACTTGTAGTCGGGCACAAAGAACCAACGCTGCAATGCGTTGCGGCTGATGGCCCCGGGATTGGCCCGGTCGACGAAGCTGGCCAATTGAATCGGAGGACGCTCTAGCCCAATGCCGATCAACTTCATGCGATAGTCGGCTTCGACCATCACTTGCGCGAAGTGGGTATTGGGCGAAATGCCCCGGATCGCGACCTTCTGCAATCCTAGGCTGGTCCGCAGTCCATCGACAATAAAGTCCGTCTGGTCAGGCGTCGCTTCACGTCCGATCGAACGCAAGAAATCTTGCATCCGCTGCAGACCCTCGGGCGTCGGATCAATCGAGCAGCCGATCAGCGGGCTTTGTTCTTCGCCTGACGGATACGCGCGCAAGGCAACGATCAGATCTTGAAGTTCCAGAATCGGTCGGCCCGTCGTCAGGCCAACAACGCGTCCTGAGAGATTGCGGACCCAGCCTTCGGCTGCCCCGGCGATGACGATATCGCCCGAATCCTCGTAGAGGAACACGTAGCGCAGCCGGATCAACCCGGCCAGGCAAAGCATCTCGTCAGTGGGTTGTTGTCCTGCGTCGAGTCGGGCCTTGATGGCCTTTTCCAGCCTGGTGAGCGAGACCTTGCGCAAGTTGCTGCGCGCGGCCACCTTGTCGTTGAGTGTCGCATGTGCCTCTTCAATGCGGCGGCGCATCAGTGCGCCCGTGGGATCTTCGTAAACTTCCCGGCGCACAATGCCGTCGGCATTGACTACCACGCCGGCAGGCGCAAACGCATTCGGTTGGCTGCTGCCTCCCGTCGTGCCTCCCGTCGTTCCGCCAGTCGTACCTCCGGTGGTCCCTCCCGTGGTTGTCGTCGCGGACGCCCATTGAGAACTGGCGATTTGAACAATCGTCGCCACGACGATTGCGCTCAGGCAAGCCCACCAAGAATGAAACCTCATCCCATTTCCCTCCGTCTCTGCACACGTGACCGGTACGCCCCCACCAGCGAGAGCCCAAAAAAACTACGGGCCGGTGGGGGCGGATGATTGCTCGAGAGAAGAATCGGACCTATCTCATGGCCCAATAATGATGGTAATTTGGCAATCTAGGCAAAGCAAGGAGAGGCCGAGATTCACGACCCACACGACCCGTCCCGAGCGGCTCGTCGAATCGACGGTCGCAGGCCGGCCAGCGGCGGTTAAACGGTCCCCAGGACGCCGGCGGCTGCCATTGGCTATCCCTGCCGCGAGGCTAAATCCAGCCCTGCTTGCGATACCATTGGGTGGTCTGAGCGAAACGGGCTTCCAGGTCGGCGCCGACGTCGAATCCCAATTGTTGCCGGGCACGTTCCGCAGCGCACACCCAAGATCCGGCGGTCGCTTCGCGAATTTTGTCCAGGTTGAAGATATGCGGGCGCCTCCGCACGCGCGCCCAGGCCTCGTTGGCGCCAGCCAAGCCCCAACCGAGTACCTCGGGGGCACGCACGACGCGCAGGCGCCGGCAGCCCAACGAACGAGCGATCAACTGTCCCATTTCGGCAAACGTGGGATTGCGTTCCGAGGCTAGAAAGTAATAGCCCTTGGCAGGATCCTCGGTCGCGCCGGCCGTAATACGATCGCCACGCTCGGCGGCCGCGATGAGCCCGGCCACCAAGTCAGCCGCGTGGATCATCGAGGCCCGTCGCTCGGTAAAACCTGGCACCAAGTGCAGCCTGAGCCATTTGATCGGCCGCACCATGGCGAGCATGGTACAGTCCCCCTCGCCGAACACGATCGGCGGCCGAACGATGGTCAGGGGAACGCGATCGGCATAACGGATGGCCGCTAGTTCGCCGGCACGTTTGCTCCGTCCATAGTTCGACACAGGACACACAGGATCGAATTCGTGCCGCGGACGATTCTCGGGCGAAGGCCCAGCGGCCGCCAACGACGACACCAGCACCAGGACAGGCGGGGCAACTTGGCCCGCACTTGCCTGGGCGATGTTATGCGCGCCCTGCTCGTTGATGCGTAACAACGCATCGTACGAGAGGGCCTTGATCAGGCCGGCCAGGTGAAAAACGACATCCACCCCCCGCGTTGCGGTTACCAGGCTCGACGGATCGACGATGTCTCCATAGGCGATCTCGACCGGCAGCGGGGCCAGCCGTCCGATGTTCGAACTGGCACGCACCAGGCAGCGGACCTGATGCCCCTTGGCAACGAGCGTCTCGGCCAGGTGAGTACCGATAAAGCCGCTGGCGCCTGTAATTAATGCCTTCACGGTCGCGATTCCATGACCCGGATAAAGCCCACGCTGGCCGCTCCCCCTGGTTGGGCGATCAATTCCTGTTGTGTTGACGTTGCGATCGCGGGACGCCGGCTAATCGGCCACGCTATGAGCAGAGTCGCGAATCGGACATCGTCAGCCAGGTCTCAAAGGGGCTGTTTTTCTCGATTCCGCGGCTTGGCAACTTGCCGAAGCACCGCGCGTCGAACCTTGCCGACTGTGTGATCGCTATATTAGCATTGCACGTTTTCGATTAAAGGCAATCGGGGCTGGCCGACAATGCGCCCCGTCCCGTTGCCGATGTTTGATACCGACGGCGCGATCGGTCGAGACATTCGTTCAGGAGTCGCCAGCGACTCATTTGGCTGCATGGAATCAGCAGCCTAGAAAGATGCTATGTCCGCAGTTGTCGTTAAGCCTGTGAATTCTTGGAGCGACCGGCGTGCCTTTTTGGCGCTACCGGCGGATCTCTACCGGGACGATCCACATTGGATCCCGCGCCTGAGAATCATCGAGTGCGAGTTATGCGGCTATAAGCATCATCCATTTCACGAAGTCGCCGAAGTACAAACGTTTCTTGCCATCCGCGATGGCAAGGTCTGCGGCCGGGTGGCAGCCATCGTCAACCGCGAGCACAACAAAGAGCATAAGGAAGAGCGCGGTTTTTTCGGATTCTTCGAATCTGTCGACGATCTCGATGTTTCCCGTGCGCTCTTCGACACCGTACGCGATTGGCTGGCCGCGCGGGGCATCACCAAGATGCGCGGTCCCGCCAATCCCTCTATGAATTACGAGTGCGGGCTGCTCGTGGAAGGGTTCGACAGCCCGCCGACTTTTTTGATGCCTTATAATCCGGCTTACTACGAACGCCTGGTCGAGGACTATGGATTCCAAAGGTCCCAGGATCTTCTGGCCTATGTGGGCTACAAGGCTCAGCTGCCCAACTTCGAGAAAGAGATGGGCTGGCTGGTCGATCAGGCGCAGGAACGTTGCCAGGCCACGCTCCGCCCGATGGTTCCGTCGAACAAGAAGGACGTCGAGCTGTTCTTGAACCTGTACAACCGCTCTTTCGAGAACATGTGGGGGTTCGTACCGCTTACTTTGCACGAGTTGGCCGAGTTCGTCCGCACGTTGAGCTATCTGGTCAGCCCGGATTTAGCGCTGATTGCCGAGGTCGACGGACGCGGCGTGGGGGCCGTGCTGGGGCTGCCCGACTACAATCCCCGCATCAAGCGCATCAAAGGAAAATTGCTGCCGTTCGGGTTTCTGCACTTGCTGGCCGGCCGCAAAGATGTCCGCCGCATTCGCATCATCAGCATCAACGTGGTGCCCGAGTTTCAACGCTGGGGCTTGGGGCTGGTACTGCTCCGCGGGCTGGTGCCGAAGGCACTTTCGCTCAACGTCGAAGAGGCGGAATTCTCCTGGATCGCCGAATCCAACGTCATGCCGCGCATGGGCCTCGAGAAAATGCAGGCCACGCTGCAAAAGAGATTCCGCATGTACGACTGGGAACAGACCTCAGCCAGCAGTTGAGCTGCGTGCCCGCCGCCACAGTGTCGCCAATTCGCCGAGTAAGCCGTGGCTGATCGTCCGCCGATAGGGCGAGTCGGCAGGCAATCCGGCCATCAGTCGCTGATGTGCGGTCGACAGTGCGTGATAGGGCAGCGAGGGGAACAAATGGTGCAAGGCGTGAAATCGCAGACCGACCGGCGCCCACAACTCGCCCGTGACGGGATTGTGCGGGTAGTTCAATGAATCGAGCAATTGGTCGACAAAGCTGACGTCCTCGCCGCCGTGCAGGTAGCGGTGCGCCCCCAACGTGCGGATCGCGTTCAACGTCAGCACCCCGACGCTGATGGCATAGGCATCGACCAGCAACATCCAAGGCCGCAGTCCCAACGCACAGATTCCGATGAGCGATACCAGGTAGGCAAAGCACGCCACTTCCTGCAGGCGCCACGCGCGTAATTCGCTGCGGGCCGGCAGCGGCCGCACGAAGGTTGGATCAATGACCATCGACGACATACGCTGATAGACAAACCGCCGCGTGGGCGGGCTGACCCACGTCAACGGCGCCAGCACCAGGAATCGGAATGCCGCAATCAGGGGCACGACAAACGGCTGGCCCAGGTACAGCAGAATGTTCAGCGCGGGCCCCGTGGCCAGCGGCAAGTATTCTCCGTCGTCTTTCGTGCCGTAATGCTTGCGAACATGGTGCAGCGTGTGCGTCTGATAGAGGAACGATGGAATTAAAAACGGAATCCCACACAGCAGGTTCCAGGCGGCGCGAAAGGTCTTGAATTTCTCGCCTCGCAGATGCACGACTTCGTGGCTGAACATGGCCGCTCGGTAGAAAGCCAGTACCGCGATGGCATACACCGCCAGCCACGCCGGCGGCGACAGACTGACCCGACGCAAAACCAGGAACGCCGTCAGCCCGATCCCAAACGACAGGAGAAAGTCTGTCCAATAAGTCCGCAGACACGGCGTGAACAGGTCGTTGACCAGGTGCCGTGCGTCACGCAGGGAAAAATCGGTGCGACAGTGCGCAGACGTATCATGGCAACGTCTATCCTGGCGCGGCCGTGGCAGCGACAGACCGGCAACGCCCGGCACGTCGAACTCAGACGTAACGCTCATGATTAGCTCGGAATCACGTCGACCTGGGGTCTTTCCCAATGTGCGCCGCTGGAAAAGTTCGCCAGCAGCGCTCGTTCGGAAACTCGGCAGGCCTCGCGTGGTTCCTTGATAATCGCGGCCGTTTGTCCATCTGATCTAAGCCTATCAATCACACGGCATGTTCCAACGTAAGGGCTCGTACCGCATGGCAATAGCTACGACCGGCTGTTCCGTGTCGCGCCCGTCCTCCCGGCGACCGAATCGACGCGGTCCCTGGACAAAACCTAAATAGCGGCAATGATTTATGCCGCCGTCCTGGCGGCACAGATCGGGCGTTTCACGTATCAAACACTGCTTCAAGCGCGGGAGTCGCACGGTGTCGGCGCGAGACATCGTCATCACAGGCCTGGGAGTCGTCAGTCCGATCGGCGTCGGCCTGGACGCTTTTTGGTCATCACTGCTCGAGGGGCGCGGGGGCGTGCGCCCCGTCACGCTGTTCGACGCCAGCGGCATGCCCGTCACTTTTGGTGCCGAGGTTGCCAACTTCGATCCCAAAGAGTTCGTCAAGCCACGGAAGAGCCTGAAGGTGATGTCGCGCGACATCCAACTGGGCGTCAGTGCCGCGGACATGGCCTGCACTCAGGCCGGCATCACGCCAGGCAGTTTCGATCCGGACCGCCTGGGTGTGGTTTTCGGAAGCGACATGATCCTTTGTCTTTTGGAGGACGTCGAATCGGCCTACCGGGGCTGTCGCGTCGATGGCAAATTCGACTTTAACCGGTGGGGTTCGCAGGCCATGACGCAGATGTATCCGCTCTGGATGCTGCGCTACCTGCCAAACATGTCGGCCTGTCACATCGCCATCGCCCACGATGCCCGCGGCCATAATAACTCGCTGACAATGGCCGAAGCCTCGAGCCTGCTGGCGGTGTCCGAGGCCGTGCGAATCATCGAGCGCGGGCATGTCGACATGGTTCTTGTCGGGGGCGCAAGCTCGCGCATTCATCCGACGACCTTCGTCCGTGCCGGCATCAGCGATGTGTCACGCCGGTGCGACCAGCCGGCGGCAGCCAGCCGCCCGTTCGACGCCGCCCGCGACGGCGCCGTCTACGGCGAAGGGGCGGCGGCCATGGTGCTGGAAACGCGCAGCCATGCCGAACAGCGCGGGGCAAAAATACAGGGACGCGTCCTGGGCTTCGCCAGCGCCTTCGAGTCGAGGCACAACGGCACGCCGCTGGGCGGGTCGGCGGTCCGCGCCTCGATCATCGGCGCCTTGCGATCCGCGGGGCTCACCCCGGCGGACATTGGCCACGTCAATGCCAACGGATTGAGCACGATTTGCGACGATCGCGTCGAAGCTCAAGCCATCCGCGACGTGTTGGGAAACGTCCCCGTCACGGCGCCCAAGAGCTTTTTCGGAAATATCGGCGCCGGCACGGGCGCCGTCGAAATGGTGGCCAGCGTCTTAGCCCTGCAAGAGAACCTGGTGCCGATCACGCTCAACTACGAGCAGCCGGACCCACTCTGCCCCGTGAATGTCATTCACGGCGAGCCACACCGCGACGCGCCGCCGATCGCCCTGCTACTGAATCAGGCACCCGCCGGGCAGGCGGTGGCCGTCGTGATCGCGGCCGAGGGCTGAACGCGGCAGCCGGCTCGACTCAGCTACCAGCAGAAGTCGAAGCCCAGCGAGACGCCTTGAAACATCAGAGCGCCGTTTTTCCTGACGACCGGTTGGAGATTGTTCGTGTATTGAACTTGTTCCGGTGCGTTCGCGATTCCGCCGACCCACATGAAGTCATAGGAAAAGCGCAGGTAGGCCCGCTCGAACATGCGCCTGGTGGCCACCACGCCCAGGTCACCGATGAAGGCCGGCCCCACGCCGCCACCGGACGTCGAGCTGGCCGAATTACCGAAGTCTTGATCCACGATCGTCACGTTAGACGATTGCCGGGCCGAGTTGCCATAAATACCAGCCTTCGAGCGAACACCCATGGTCCAGGTGCTGGTGTGCATGAAAATATCTGCGCCAATCTGCCCTCCGACCAATGTGTTGCTGGTCGCCGCATTGTATACGCCGCTGTAAGAGGTGCCGTCGAAGAAGGTACGGGTGCCCGTACTATTCCAGTTAAAGTGATCGTTGAAGGTAAAAACCCGCACGCCCGCCAACAACGAATGCACGAGTGTCGGAGTGCCAACTTGCACCCAGCTGCCATCGGGACGTTGCGCCACCCGATCGGGCCTGGGCAAGCGGCCGATCCGATAATTCATCTCGAAGTTATTGAATGTCGACCGCTCGGCGATCGTCATTCTGGAAACGGTTGCATAGGCGGTTTGGCTCCCGTTAGTTTGAGCTGGTATCGTTTCCCCGATGTTGATGATCGTCGGATTGAAGCCACCGACAATCACCGGAAATTTTGAATACAGGCCGGGGATGGCGACCAGCGTTGCCACGGCCCCGTTTATGGGGATAAAGCGTGGCGGCCCGTTGGCAAAGCTGTCGCTCTGCCAGTTGTTCAGTCCCAAATACGAGAACTCGATGGAGTGCTGCCGCTGAATAATGTCCTCGAACAGATTTCGACCAAACGTCAGCCGCATGCCGGGCGTGGCATCGAACCGGGACAACGCCCGATCGGTCATGTACTCGCGTTCGCCGGTGATTTGAACGCCCACTCCGGTTGTCGTGTTGACGGGCACGCCAACAAAGATGCGTGCGATGGAAATCGACGTGTCTTGCCGTGAGGGAGCCGATCGTTGAATGAGTGTGACGGCCAGCGACGAGTACCACAGCGGACCGCGGTTGTTCCACAGCCCGTCAGGGATGAGCGACTCTTGTTCTTCCTCGAATGAATCGCCGGGGAAGATGCTGTCATTGCCGTCCAGCGCGTCGCCGAACTCGCCGACGAATTCGCTTCCCGGCATGGGCGGAGCTTGTTCTTCAGCGGCGGGCTGCGACGGCCTTCCCGGCGGAACGTTCTCGGGCTCGGGCGCCGGGGGAGAGTTTTCCCAGTACGCCACCTGGCGCACTCCCATTTCGGGGCGGCGAAACTGCGCGGAGCACCAGCCGGCCAACGGCGGCCCTAAGACCACCGCGATAGCAACGACAAGCCTTGACAGCACTCCGAGCACGAACCATCTCCTCGCGGACGCGAAGAATTATGCTTACGCCGGCACGCAGAGCCCGTAGGCGCCGGTGTCCCATTCCTAATCGGCCAGCTCGGGCCCGCAAAACAGGAATAACCGTTAAATTCGTCGAAAACCGGCTCGATCTATATATCTCGCCCAATCTGCGCAATCGGAAAATCGCTTTGCGCGTGGCCCTTGGATAGCGTTCTGCAAATAATTGTGATACCCTCAGTCGCACCTGTCCGCAGAGCGCCCGGTGACAGCGAATCGGCTTGCCGAGGCACGTTGCAAGCTATTTGAAATTCATCAGTTACGCACACTCGAGGTATGCCAGATGGATTCTCCCCTCAGGTCCCTCATCGCCAGTGGAACCAAGCTCTGGCTCGACTCGATCGACCCCGACTTGGTCGTCGCCAACAGAGCGTTAGGCGCGTCGGGCGCCACATCGAATCCGATCATCGTGGGCGGCCTGATCGATACCGGCCGTTTCGACAAGGACATCGACCGCCTGCTGCAGCAAGGCTTGGACGACGAGGCCATTGCCTGGCAAATGACCGATCAGCTGGTGCGTCATGCGCAACAGGTTTTCCTGCCGGTCTGGCAGCAAACGCACGGCAACGACGGCTACGTGAGCTTCGAGCTCGACCCCTTGCTGGAAGACATTCATCAGCCGCTACCGCAGGCCGAGCGCGTGAAGCGCTATATCGAACTGGGCAAGAAGTGGGCGGCCGGCCATCAGAATCGCATGATCAAAGTCCCCGCGACCCCGGCCGGATTGGGCGCGCTTGAGGAGCTGGTAGCCGCCAACGTGACGGTTAATGTGACGCTGATTTTCAGTATGCGGCAATACCAGGCCGCGCGCGACGCTGTGTGGCGCGGAGCCCGCCGCCGCGCCAACCTGACCCACTTCAAGAGTGTTTACAGCATTTTCGTCTCGCGCCTCGACGTCTACACAGAGAAGGCCGTTCCGGACCTTTCCCCGGCCGCCCAAGGCATGGTGGGCATTGTCAACGCGAAGCGCATCTGGGCTGAAAATAAGCGGTTCTGGGAGGCCAACAAGACGCCGCTGGCGCAAGAAATGATCTTCGCCAGCACGGGCACTAAAAAGCCCGAGGATCCCCCCTGGAAATACGTCGAGGCCTTCGCCGGCAGCGACATCGAAACCAACCCGCCGGCCACGAACGAAGCCGTCGAAAAGAGCGGCCGCCACATCACGCGTCATGTGGACGAACTGCCCCCTCAAGCCGTGCTGGACGAAATCGACAAAAAGGTCGATCTCAAGCACCTGGAAGAGACGCTCATGGACGAGGGGTTGAAGAAGTTCGCTGATCCGCAGCATGCCCTGTTGCGTTTGATCGCTGGCAAGCGCGGCGTGCTGGCCCCTCATTAGTACCGGCCGGGCGTTCCAATGGCAGCGAGGATGCGTGCTGTGACGATAGGGAAAACGCGGAAAGTGAGGCAGACCCGTTGGACGGCTGATTCGTCGCTGTAGCGACGTCCGATGGAGAATGATGGGGACGGAGCTCCCGATGAGCGGTTGTTCGCCGATGCGCGCGATCGTATAATTTCACCAGGATGGATCGGTTCTGCCGGGAGTTAGGGCCTTTGACGGGAAGACCCAGAATCCTGTTGTTGGGCGACGTTGGCGAGAACGCCGCCCCGTTGATTAGTCGTCTCGGCGATTCTGTCGAGGCTGTCTCGGTGAAAAATCCCATTCGCGCTTTTGCGCGCTTGGCCCGCGAGAAGTTCGACGCGGTCTATGTCTCGTCACCCCACCTGCGCGAGGCACTCGAGCTGGGCAAGTTGCTCCAGAACGAGCGGATCCTCGAGCAAATGCCCGATGGCGTCGTCTTGCTCGACAACGACAACACCGTGATCTGGGGCAACGGACGCCTGCGCGAATGGACGGACCGCGAGTCGGTCGTCGGCCTGAATTTCTACGCGGTGCTGGGGAGCCCCGAGATCCTCGGCCCGGACTTCTGCCCTTTCCACACTGCCTTGGCCACCGGCGCGCGCAGCTGCTCGACGTTGCGTTCCAGCGATAACAAGTACTTCCGCGTCCACGCGCTGCCGATCAGTGATGCCGATGGTCCGCCGCAGAACCTGATCGTTACGATTCGCGACGTGACGAGCGAAGTGTTGCAGCAGCAGAAGCTGGTGGCGATTCATCAGGCGGGCATCGAACTGGCGGACCTCTCGCCGGACGAACTCTCGCACATGTCGATCGAGGAACGCATCGAGCTGTTGAAGTCGAACATCCTGCACTTCACGCAGGATCTACTCAACTTCGACGTCGTCGAAATTCGCCTGCTGGATGCCAAGACGGGCAAGCTCGAGCCGTTGTTGGCCGCCGGCATGGTCCCCGAGGCCATGGGCCGGTCGCTGTTCGCACAACTGCAAAATAACGGCGTGACAGGCTTTGTCGCCGCGACGGGCAAGAGCTACCTGTGCGAGGACACGACCGAAGATCCGCTATACCTCGAAGGGTGTAAGGGCGCCAAAAGCTCGCTTACCGTGCCGCTGATCTTGCACGACGAAGTTATCGGTACGTTCAATGTGGAGAGTCCCGAGCCGCGGGCCTTCACCGAGAGCGACATGCAGTTCCTGGAGATTTTCACGCGCGACGTGGCTGTGGCGCTGAATACGCTAGAGCTACTCGTCGCCGAAAAGGCCACAACCGTGGCGGAAAATGTCGAAGCGATCCACAGCGCCGTGGCCATGCCGGTCGACGACATTCTGAACGACGCCGTCAACGTCATGGAGCGCTACATCGGGCACGATCCCGACGTCGTCGAGCGGCTGCAAAACATTCTCCGCAACGCCCGCGACATCAAGCAAGTCATTCAGCAAGTAGGCCAGCAAATGGCCCCCAGCCAGGCCCACCCCCAGCCGATGCAAAATGCCCAGCGACCGCAGCTGCGGGGCTTGCAAGTTCTGGTTGTCGACGCGGACGAAAGCGTCCGCAGCGCGGCCCACGCCCTACTCGAGCGGTACGGCTGCGTCATTGAAACGGCCCACGATGCCGGCGAAGCGGTCTACATGGTTCGCAATCTGGCCCCCGGCACGTGTTACGACTGCATCATCGCCGACATTCGCCTGCCGGACATGACCGGCTACGAGCTGATGGTCAAGCTGCAAGGCATCCTCGACTGTGTGCCGATGGTGCTTATGACCGGCTTCGGCTACGACCCTGGGCACTCGATTGTCAAGGCTCGTCAGG
Organism: Pirellulales bacterium; assembly: GCA_036490175.1. Classification (NCBI taxonomy): domain Bacteria; kingdom Pseudomonadati; phylum Planctomycetota; class Planctomycetia; order Pirellulales; species Pirellulales bacterium. The sequence goes on from DASXEJ010000308.1 coordinate 15,753, forward strand.
CCGGCCTCCGCGCCGACGCGGTCCTCTACAAACCCTTCCGGCTCGATGCCCTGCTGGACACCGTTGAGAAGGTGTCCAATTCTTCGCGCATGGTGCGACAGGGATAAATTCAACGGCGGTAAATGCCAAGGGATCGACCGGTCCGGCAACATCGCCAGCGGTCGCCATGCTGGACGCACAACCAAGCGGATGATGGATCCAATGCTTGTTCAAATAGCCTTCGGCATGGCCCTGGTCGGCAACACACTTTTGTGGGTTAGTTTCCTCAATCGTTCGCATGGGCTAGGCATCTGGCGGTGGGTCGCGCATTGTTGCTCGCTGCTGTCACTCATCGGGGCGAGCGGGGGCCCGTTTGTAATCGCAGCGGCGTTTGCGATGACCTGGCCGAACAGTTTGCCGCCCGTTCCGAATTGGTTTACCAGCTACGTAACGGCCGTCTCCGAGTCAGCTGTTTGGCAGCTGCCCGCCATCTATACCGGTTTGTGCGTGGTACTGGGTGCGATTCTCATCACGATGTGGCTGGCGTCACGCTGCTCGCTGCGCACGCCCGCGCAATTGTTGAATGAGAGCACCACGCGACTGAGTCTAGGCCCCCGCGAAGATGAACCCAGCTGGTCGCGCGGCGTTTGGAAGTTCGCCACCATGCTATCAGCCAACGAGATTTTCCGTCTTGATATGACGGAAAAGACGTTGGCACTTCCCAACCTGCCCGCGCGGCTCGAGGGCCTATCGATTGCCCACCTATCCGACCTGCACATGAGTGGGCGGATCGCGGCTGGTTACTTTCGCGATGTCGTCGAACGCACCAATGAGGCCAAGCCCGACCTGGTGGCGATCACCGGCGACATCGTCGACGCGGCATCGTGCCTGGCATGGCTTTCCGAGACGCTAGGCAAACTGGTCGCCCCCTATGGCGTCTACTACGTGCTGGGCAACCATGATCGCAAAGTGGACGTGCAAGCGCTGCGGGCCGTGCTCGACGATGCGGGACTGGTAAACCTCGGCGGCCGGTGCCGGCGCCTGACCGTCGATGGCGAGAGCCTGCTATTGGCAGGCAACGAGCTTCCCTGGATTCGTCCCGCGCCCGACATGGCCCTGTGGCGAGACGACAATGCATCGCTGCTGCGGGTTTTGTTGTCGCATTCTCCGGATCAGATTTCCTGGGCTCGTCGTCACAAGTTCGACTTGATGCTGGCCGGCCATACGCACGGCGGCCAGATTCAGTTCCCACTGCTGGGGCCGGTACTCGCTCCTAGCGTCTACGGCACAAAGTACGCTTGCGGAACGTTTTACGAGGCGCCGACGTTGATGCACGTCAGCCGAGGCGTGTCCGGCCTGACGCCGGTCCGTTATCACTGCCCGCCCGAAGTAGCCCTGCTCCGTTTGACAGGCGACCCGTCGCGCCGCTCCGGCCGAGGCTCGACATCGGAAACGCGCAAAGAGTACGCGACCTGGACATGAGGCGCCCCTGCTCGATCAGGGCGCAACTCAATCCGACTTCTTCTCGATCAGCCGCGTCTGAACGAGGCTGAAGATTCCCGCGGCAACCTCTTCCTTTGAGCCGGCCAGGGAACGAATCACGGCACCGGTCCGATCGATGATTTCCACTTGCGTATCCAGCGCGTGCATCGCCTGCGGCCCGTTCAGAACCATCAGGTCGCAGCTTTTCTTTTCCAGCTTCGCAAGCGCGCGCAAGCGGCGATCATCCGTCTCGAGCGCGAAGCCTACCAGCCACTGGCTGTGCTTACTGGCGCCCAAGGTCGCCACCACGTCGGGCGTCTCGATCATATGCAACATCAGCGGTTCGCCGGTCTTTGCGATCTTACCGTCGGCCACGTGGATCGGGCGATAGTCGCAGGGGGCTGCCACGCCGATCAACCCCGCACAGTCGGGAAAAATCGCCTGCGATTGCGCCAGCATTTCCTCGGTCGAGACGACATGCACGACTTCCGCGGCCACAGGGTAATCGATCTCGACCGGACCGCTGACGATGACCACCTCGTGGCCGGCCGCCAGGGCGCTCTCGGCCAGGGCGCGCCCCATGCGTCCGCTGGAACCATTGGTCAGATAGCGCACTGGATCAAGATATTGCCGCGTGGGCCCAGACGTGATCAGGATACGCGCCATTGGGCATGACCTTGAGCGGATGGATGGGCACCATCGAAGGACGATTAGGTCGATCGCTTGGGCAGCTGGTTCAGCTGTGCAACGATCGCGGCCAGGATTTTTTCCGGCGCCGACATGCGTCCCATTCCCTGCTGGCGACAACTGAGCCAGCCCGCTTCGGGACCGACCAGAATATATCCGTCCTGCCGCAGTTGTTCGATGTTGCGTTGTACGGACGGCTTATCCCACATTTCGCAATTCATGGCCGGCGCCAATATGACGGGGCCCGTAAAACTGAGGATCAACGTGCTCAGCAGATCGTCTGCCTGACCGTGGGCAACCTTGGCCAGAAAGTTGGCGGTCGCCGGCGCCACGCACAGCAGTTCGCCGCGCTCGGCCAGCGAAATGTGCGCTCCGAGCGGATGTTTTGGATCGTGGAACACGCCGGTATGCACGCTGCGGCCGGTGAGGGCTTGGAACGTGGCAGACCCGATGAACTCCTGCGCCGACGCGGTCAACACGGCCGACACGCCGGCACCGGCCTGCACCAACTGGCTCACGAGCGCCGCGGTCTTATAGGCCGCCACGCCCCCCGTGACCCCGACCACTAGCTCACGCCCGTTCATAGATCGCTCAGATCCAGTTCCGGAGGTCCGCCGCCTGCTTCCGGCTCGCCGGTAATGCGCAGATTGCTGGATGAGTCGAGGTAGATTTTGTCGCGCATGATTTCCTGGATGACGATCTCCAGCTTGTCGTGCGTGTCGAGAGTCACAAGCGGCCGGCTGCCGGCGTTCAGCGCCACCAAACGCTTTTGAATCAGCGTCGATAGCTTGAAGCGGCCCCCGACCTTGTTCACGATCCGTTCTTCACGAAGTTCGTCAATCATTCCAAGACGTCTCCAGCTTGATGCGGACTTGCCTGGTTAAGAATATTGCAAATCTCCCGCGCCGCGCGGTCGATCTGATCGTTAATGACCCGGTGGCTGTAGATATCGACCGAATTCAGCTCGCAACGGGCAACCTCGAGCCGCCGCGCGAGCGCCGCTGCTGATTCTGTCCCCCGGTCGCGCAAGCGGCGCTCCAATTCGTCGATTGAGCCGGGCTCTACAAAGATCGTCAGGGCCTGCGGATAGTGCCGCAGGACCTCGCGTGTCCCCTGCACGTCAATCTCCAAGACTACCCACTTGCCGGCCGCCAGGCTAGGGGTGACCTGGCTGCGCAAGGTCCCGTACCAGTCCCCCTGGGCATAAACCTCGCAGCTTTCCAGGAAATCGCCTTTATCACGTCGGCGGGCGAACTCCTCGCGGCTGAGGAAAAAGTAGTCCACGCCGTCCCGCTCGCCCGGCCGCGGAGCCCGCGTCGTGGCCGAGACGCTCTGCACCAGCGGCCGAGCGCTTTGCTCGAAAACCCGTTGCAGCAATGTCGTCTTACCGGCCCCGGAGGGACCCGACACAATCACCAATTGACCTGTTTTGGTCGCCATCGGCCCGTTTCGCCCTGACGTGCTCGCTACTCTACGTTTTGGATCATTTCGCGAATCCGCTCGATGGCCGCCTTGATCTCGATCACATGGCGCGAGATCGGCACATCGTTGGCTTTCGAGCCGATGGTATTCGCTTCCCGGAACATTTCCTGGGTGAGAAACTCGAACTTGCGCCCGGAGCTCTCGGTCGCGCCGAGCAACTGGTCGAACTGTGCCAGGTGGCTGCGCAAACGCACGATTTCTTCCGAGATATCCGAGCGCTCGGCGAAGATGCTGATTTCCTTGATCAAGTCCGCCGGATCGAGCGTGACTTGATACTGATCCAAGGTCTTTTGCAACCGATCGGTGAGCCGGGTGCGATACCCCTCGGCCACCTGGGGTGCGCGCAGTTCGATGTCGCTGAGTGCCGAGGAAACCTGCCGGCAATTGTCGGCCAGGTCGGCCGCCATCGCGTCCCCCTCCTTGCCGCGCATCCGATCCAGATTCTCGAGCGCCGCGACCAGCGTGGTTTCGATCAACGGCCAGTCCTCGACCAGCTCGGTCGGAGAGAGAAACTGGTCGGCCACCACGCCGGGTAGCGACAGCAGTGTGCCATAGGGCAAGGCGTCGTCCACCTTCCACTCGCGGTACAGTTCCAGCAACTGCTGGCGATAATTCTCCAACAGCGATCGATTGATGCCCCCTTCGTCGAATTTGCGCGGACGGTCGACACGCAGTACCACCTGGATCGAGCCGCGGCGGACTTGCTTGCGAACGACCTGCTCGATCTCGGGCTCGAGCGAGTTGTACCCTTCCAGGCACTTGACGGTGAGCTTGAAGTAGCGGCTGTTGATGGTACGGACTTCGACCCACGCGCTTTTGCCGTCGCGCTTGCTGTGAGCGTCGCCGTATCCGGTCATGCTCAGTAGCACGGTCAACAGCTCCTTGAACCAGGGATGGCTAGCGATCAAGACAAAGCGAACGCTCGACGCCGCGCCGGCCGACCATCGCTTGAAATTCGAGCTCACGCTGCCACGCATGCGACGTCGGCTGGCACGTGACTACTTCGGTGCGTCGGTTGCCGCGTCCGGTGCGGGCGCCCCTTCGGTCGCTGGCGCCTCGGTTGTCGCCGGCGCGGCCGCCTTCGTGTCGGTCTCGCCGGCTGGAGCGGTGCCCACTGTACCGGAGGTACCCGTCTCAACCGTGCCAGCGGCCCCCGTGGTCGCTGTGCCGGCTGCACCGGGCGGCGTCGCAGGAGACGTTGCCGTGCCAGGGCCCGGCATGCCGAAATCCATCGACTTGGCCGCGCCGCCGAGCGAGCTGCTAAATTTATCGTCGACGTTGTAGTACTTCACTCCCAGCACGCACAACAACACCCAGATCGCCGCGACGATGATCGTGATGCGCGTGAACAAGTCGCCGGCCTTGGTTCCAAAGGCGCTCTGACCTCCCATGCCGCCAAAGGCGCCGGCCAAACCGCCACCACGACCGCGCTGGATCAACACCAGCAAGATCAGGAACAGGGCCACGACAAACATCAACACCATCAGGATGCCGCCGAACATGGCTCGATCTCCCGCAGATATTCTGTAAAACTGACGCGGGGCATACTCCGTATGCCCTCGTGGTCGACGCACAAATATGGCAATCTGGCCCTGCTCTGCCGATCGGGCCATGGCCCAATCTTGCCCGGTTCTTCTATCGCGCGGCCGCCGCGATCCCCAAGAAATCGTCTGCTTTCAGGCTGGCTCCGCCCACCAGCGCTCCGTCGATATCTGGCTGCGCCAGCAATATGCCCGCGTTGCTCGCTTTGACGCTCCCGCCATACAGGATGCGGACCTTTTCGCTCGTGCCCGCATTGTATCGTTCCGCCAGAACTCTGCGAAGGTTCGCATGCACCTCTTGGGCCTGCTCCGGCGTGGCCACCTGCCCTGTGCCGATCGCCCAAACCGGTTCGTAGGCGATAACCGTCCGCGTGCAATCTTCGGCGGACAAGCCTGCTAGCGATCCGTTGATCTGGTCCCGAATGACATTGTGCGTCTGGCCCGCCGATCGTTGGTCCAAGGTCTCGCCCACGCACACGATCGGCGTTAGTCCGGCCGCAAGTGCTGCCACGGTTTTGCCGCGCACCTGGTCGTCGGTTTCGCCCATGATGTGTCGGCGCTCGCTATGGCCGAGAATCACATACCGGCAGCCCAAGTCGACGAGCATCTCGGAACACGTTTCGCCCGTAAAGGCGCCGTACGGTTCCGGGTAGACATTCTGGGCACCTAGTGCCACGGCACTCCCTTTTAGTGCCGCACCCACGACGTCCAAATAGACATTCGGAGGGCAGACCAATAGATCGACCGCAGTATATTCGCCGGCCTTCGACGCGACAGCCTGCGCGAGCGCCACGGCGCCAGCCCGCTGCAAATTCATCTTCCAATTGCCCGCGATCAGCGGTCGCCTCATACGGTCGCTCCTGCCGGTTGTGAAATCGACTTGCCCAGCAGTTCGGCTAGCTTGCGCATTTGCTCGGCCAACTCGGCGTACTGCTCGGGGAGTAATGCCTGCTCTCCGTCCGAGAGAGCCTCTTCGGGGCAATTGTGGACCTCGATATGAACGCCGTCGGCGCCGGCGGCAATGCCGGCCAACGCACAGGCGGGAATCAAATCGGGCCGCCCCGTGGCATGACTGGGGTCAACGATGATGGGCAGGTGCGAAAGCGTTTTGGCCAATGGCACAGCGGCGACGTCGAACAGATTGCGGGTGGCATTGTCGAAACTCTTGATGCCGCGCTCGCAGAGCACCACGCCCGGATTGCCCTGCGCCAGGATGTACTCGGCGCTCATCAGCAGGTCTTTGATGCTGGCGCTCATGCCGCGCTTCAATAGCACGGGACGGCGCGTCTGGCCGACTTCGGTGAGCAGATTGAAATTCTGCATGTTGCGGGCGCCGATCTGGAACATGTCGGTGTAACGATCGACCAGTTCCACGCGGCGCGGATCCATCACCTCGGTGACGATCGGCATGCCGTACTTGTCGCCGGTTTCGCGGAGAATTTTCAGCCCATCTTCGCCCAACCCCTGGAAGGCATAGGGGCTCGTGCGTGGCTTGAACGCGCCGCCGCGCAAGATGTTCGCGCCGGCCGCCTTTACCGCCGAGGCGATCTTGTCCATGCGATCCGCATTCTCAACCGCGCACGGTCCGGCAATCATGCCCAGGTAGCCGCCGCCAATCTTGACACCGGCCACATCCACCACGCTCGGCTCGGGATGAGCTTCGAGGCTGGCTAGCTTGTAGGGGGGCAGTATGGGCACGACTTGCGCCACGCCCGGAATGGCCTCGAGCGGAGCAACCTGGGTCTTGGCTTCGTCGCCAATGACGCCCACGATCGTGCGAAAGGTGCCGCGACTGAGATGCGCTTTCAGCCCTAAGGCCTCGACCCTGGCAACCACGTGTTCGATTTGCGCTTCGGTGACGTTCGGCTTGAGTACGATGATCACGTTTTCGGCCTGCCGCACAGGTGTTGTCGCCGCCGGATTACGGTTCCGAGTGGCAAAAGTGTGATCCGGGAGTATACCCTACCCGCCCAGGGCGTTGAAGGCGGGAAGCGGGCCGTCGGGCACGGCCTTAGGACGACTGCAAAGTCCCATTTTTATATTCGGGTGGCTAGGGTCGAGCGAAGCGAGACCCCAGTTCGTTGCCACATTCTGGTGGGCGGCGAATACGCCGACCCCAGGCACCGACCGATTTTGCAATCGCACTGGGGACCGCCTCGGAATTCGTGACATCATGCCGCGGTTCTGTTAAAACCGAACGGTAGACGACTGGGCGGTTTGGGCTTAATCGGACCAGACTCGCTCGTGTTGCTTTCCCGCCCGAGAATCGCTGTCCGCCGACCTGCCAGGCTCGCACGGCTGGCAGCCCCACCGCGAGTGGTTGCAGGGGTCAAGATGCTCAAGTTTCGCGTCGCACTTCTCTGCCTGTCGGTGGGCGTGGCCCCGGCCATCGATTCGTCATTCGCCGCGGCGCCCGACGTGGATTACGTGCGTGATGTGAAGCCGTTATTGGCGCGGCATTGTGAGACGTGCCACGGCGCACTGAAGCAGGAGGCCGGCCTGCGGTTGGACTTGGCCGCGCGCATTCGCCAGGGCGGAGATAGCGGCGCGGCGATCGTTCCTGGCAACGGTGCCGGCAGCCTGCTAGTCGAAGCAGTGACGCGTACCGAGAATCGCATGCCGGCCGACGGCGATCCATTGACCGCCGACGAGATTTCGATTCTCAGGCGATGGATCGACGCGGGCGCCACGGCACCTGACGAGGCTGCACCGCCAGACCCACGCCAGCATTGGGCCTTTGTGCGACCGCAGCGCCCCGATCTGCCGCGCAATGGCCAGGCCGCCGGATTCACCAACCCGATTGATGTATTACTGGCCCGCACGCGCGAGCAGCATGGCCTGGCGCCCAACAGCAGCGCCGACAAGGGAGTTCTGCTGCGGCGGCTGTACTTGGACCTGATCGGCTTGCCACCGACGCGTGAGGAACTGCGCAGCTTTGTCGCCGACCAGGCTCCGGACGCCTATGAGCGAGTGGTCGAGCAATTGTTGGCGCGACCGCAATACGGCGAGCGATGGGCCCGTCATTGGATGGACGTCTGGCGCTATGCCGATTGGGCCGGCTTTGGCAAAGAAGTGCGCGATAGCCAGCCCCATATCTGGCATTGGCGCGACTGGATCGTGGAATCGCTCAACGCCGATCGCGGCTACGACCGCATGATCGTCGAGATGCTGGCCGGCGACGAGCTGGCGCCCGACGATCCGCAGACCTTGCGGGCCACGGGGTATCTCGCGCGCAACTGGTATCGCTTCAATCGCAACGTGTGGCTCGACAATACGGTCGAGCACATGGGCAAGGCCTTCTTGGGAATCACGCTCAACTGCGCCCGCTGCCATGATCACCGCTACGATCCGATTGCGCAGCGCGATTATTACCGCATGCGGGCCTTCTTCGAACCGTACGAAGTGCGCGTCGATCGCTTGGCCAGCCAGCCCAACATCGAGACGGACGGCATCGCCCGCGTTTACGACGCACATCACGATCGGAAGACGTTTCTGTTTGTGCGCGGTCTGGATACTCAGCCGAAGGAAGACGATCCGTTGTCGCCGGGCGTGCCCGACGTGTTGGCCGCTGCGGGTGTCAAGATCGAGAGCGTGCACCTGCCGGCGGCCTCTTACAATCCGGGCCTGAAATCTTACGTTCGCGACGACCTGCTCGCGCAATCGCGCGCGGCGCTAGAAAAGGGAACTGCCAGCCTGGCCGAAGCGCAAGCAAAGCTGGCGGCGGCACGCGACAGCCTGGCCAAGGCCGATGCGCCGCAGGCAACCACGGCCGTAGCGACCGAGACGCCCAATACGCAGGGAGAAACCGACGCGCAGCGCGCAGCCGCCGCGGCACTTGCCACAGAGACTGCCGCCACGGCGCTGGCCGATAAACATTTGTCGACCGTTACCGCCGAGCTGGCCAGCGTCACGGCGCGGATCACGGCCGACAACGCGAAATACGCCTTGCCCCCCGCCGCCGATCTGGCGGACCGTACGTCCGAGGCGGTCGCGGCCACCAACCGCGCCACGATCGCCGCCGCCGAAGAGACGCTGCTGGCCGCCGAGCAGAAGGTTGCCGGCGCGCCGCCTGCCGAATCGGCCGACGACAAGGCGAAGCAAGAGCGCAAGAAAGCCGAAGAGGCCGTGACCGCCGCGCGCACAAAGCTCGACACGGCTCGGGCCGAGGCCGAAAAGCGCAGCGACTATCCGCCGCTCGACAAGCTCTATCCAACGACCAGCACCGGTCGGCGGTTGGCGTTGGCACGTTGGATTGCCAATCGCGAAAACCCTCTGACGGCGCGGGTGGCGATCAATCATTTGTGGATGCATCATTTTGGCGAACCGCTGGTGCCGACCGTGTTCGACTTTGGGCTCAATGGCAAGCCGCGCGCCCATCCCGAGTTGCACGATTGGCTGGCGGTCGAGTTCATGGATCGCGGCTGGAGCATGAAGGCCATTCACCGACTGATCGTCAACTCGCAAGCCTATCGCATGCGCTCGACCACCGAAGCCAATGATCCGCGCCGGCAAATCGATCCTGACAACAAGCTGCTGTGGCATGCCAACCCTCGGCGGATGGAAGCCGAAACGGTGCGCGATTGCGTGCTATGCGTGGCCGGCCAGTTAGACCTGGCTGCCGGCGGCCCCGATTTGGAATACGGCAAGGGCCTGACACTGCCGCGACGCAGCTTGTATTTCCAGCACGCCAACGAAAAGCAGATGACCTTTCTGAAGGTCTTTGACGTCGCGGGGGTGACGGAATGCTACCGTCGCAGCGAGAGCATCGTGCCGCAGCAGGCGCTGGCCCTGGCAAACAGCCCGCTGGCGCTAGAACAGTCGCGGCGGTTGGCCGACAAACTTTGGCAGGAAGCCGTGGCGACAACGGATGGCGCCGCCGACCGGTTCATTCGCGCGGCGTTCGAGCAGATCCTGTCGCGCGCCCCGAGAGCGGATGAGCTGGCGATGGCCACGCAATTCTTGCAGACGCAGGCCGAGCGACTGGCAGACCCTGCACGGTTGACGGCCTTTGCCGGCGGCGAAGCCGCGGCGGTCAAGCCGGCCGACGATCCCCACATGCGAGCTCGCCAGGACCTGGTACACGTGCTGCTGAACCACAACGATTTTGTCACGATTCGGTAACGAGGACTTGCAGTGAATTCCCAACGACCCACCAACGGCTGTCGCGGCATGCATCGCCGCGCGTTCCTGGCCGACGTCGGCATGGGATTTACCGGGCTGGCGCTCGGGGCGATGCTCGCGCGCGATAATATCGTCCGCGCCGCGGATGCCGCGAGCACGTGGAGTCCGCCCGACGGTCAGCCGCACTTTCGACCGCGAGTTAAGAATGTGATTTGGCTGTTCATGATTGGCGGCACCAGCCACATGGAGAGCTTCGACCCGAAGCCCGCGCTGAATACGTACGCCGGCAAGACGGTAGCCGACACGCCCTTCGACGATCCCGTCGCCTCGCCCCTGGTAGCCAAAAACCTGCGCGAGATCGTGCCGGGCTTGCACCATCCGCATCCGCAAATCTATCCGCTGCAGATCGGCTATCAGAAGCGCGGGCAGAGCGGCATCGAAATCAGCGACTGGTGGCCCCACCTGGGCGAGTGCGTCGACGATATGGCGATCGTCCGCTCGATGTGGACCACCGACAACAATCACGGCGCCCAGTTGCAGTTTCACACCGGCCGGCATTCGCTGGAAGGTTTCTTTCCCACGATCGGTTCCTGGGTGCATTACGGTCTGGGCTCGTTGAACGACGACTTGCCGCAATTCGTCGCCATGGGAACGCCGATCGCCGATTGTTGCGGCGGCGTCGGCGGGCATGGCGGAAATTATCTAGGACCGGAACATGATGCGGTGCACCTGGCCGTCGATCCGAAGAACCCGTTGCCGTTCGCGGCGCCGGGACCGGATGTGTTCCGCGAAGAACAGGCGGGCGAGTTCGAACTGCTCGGCCGGCTGAACCGGCTGGCCGCAGTTGAATATCCGGATGACGCGGCCCTACGCGCGCGGATCAAATCATACGAGCTGGCGTTCCGCATGCAGATGGCGGTGCCTGAGGTATTGCGATTCGACGACGAGACGCAGCAGACACACGCGATGTACGGTTTGGAGCGGCCCGAGACGGCCACGTTCGGGCAGCAATGCCTCACGGCACGGCGGCTGGTGGAACGCGGCACGCGTTTCGTGCAAATCTTTCACGGCAGCAACGGCGGCGCCGGCGCGTGGGATGCGCACGGCCAGCTCAAGGTAGGGCATACGAAGTTGTGCGGCGAGGTCGATCAACCGATCGCCGCCTTGTTGAAGGATCTCAAGCAGCGGGGCTTGCTGGACGAGACGCTGGTGGTATGGGGCACCGAGTTCGGTCGCACGCCGGGGGCACAGAACGCCGACGGCCGCGACCATCATCCGTATGGCTTTTCTGTCTGGCTGGCCGGCGGAGGAATTAAACGGGGCGTGGTCCACGGCGCAACAGATGAACTCGGATTCCATGCCGTCGAGAATCGACACTACGTGACCGATCTGCACGCCACGGTGCTCGATCAACTGGGGCTTGATCCGCGACGGTTGGAAGTGCCCGGTCGCAAGCGATTGGAAATCGATTTCGGCAAGCCCATCCGCGAGATTATCGCATAGCTAAAAGGTCACACGTTGCGCAGAGCCAAGCCATGAAACCGAATCGCGCGACGATGGGTTGCCGCGGCATACGGCGCCGCACGTTTCTGGCCGATGTCGGCATGGGCTTTACGGGGCTGGCGCTGGGGGCGATGCTGGCGCGCGACAATATCGTCCGCGCCGCGGATGTCGCGCCAACGTGGGAAGCGCCCGATGGCCAGCCGCATTTTTCGCCACGCGTAAAAAATGTGATCTGGCTCTTCATGGTCGGCGGCACCAGCCATATGGAGAGCTTTGATCCCAAGCCCGCGCTGAATACCTACGCCGGCAAGACGGTAGCCGAAACGCCGCTCGAAGATCCTGTCGCCTCGCCGCTAACGAAGAAGAACCTACGCGAGTTCGTCCCGGGTCTGCACCATCCGCAGCCCCTCATCTATCCACTGCAGATCGGCTATCAGAAGCGTGGGCAAAGCGGCATCGAGATGAGCGACTGGTGGCCGCACCTGGCCGAATGCGTGGACGACCTGGCGATCGTCCGCTCGATGTGGACCACCGATAACGATCATGGCGCGCAATTGCAGTTTCACACAGGCCGGCACTCGCTGGAGGGGCAGTTCCCGACGATCGGCTCGTGGGTGCACTACGGTCTGGGCTCACTCAACGATGACTTGCCACAATTCGTCGCCATGGGAACGCCACTGGCCGACTGTTGCGGTGGCGTCGGCGGACACGGCGCAAACTATTTAGGCCCCGAGCACAACGCCGTGCAACTGGGCACCGATTCGAAAAACCCATTGCCGTTCGCGGCGCCGGGGCCCGATGTATTCCGCGAAGAACAAGCCGGCGAGTTCGAATTGCTCGGTCGGCTGAATCGCCTGGCCGCAGTCGAATATCCGGACGACGCGGCGCTGCGGGCACGGATCAAATCATACGAGTTGGCGTTCCGCATGCAGATGGCGGTGCCCGAGGTGTTGCGCTTTGACGACGAGACGCAGAGAACGCACGCGCTATACGGTTTGGATCGGCCGGAGACGGCCACGTTCGGGCAGCAATGTCTGACAGCGCGGCGGCTGGTGGAACGCGGCACGCGTTTTGTGCAGATCTTCCATGGCAGCAACGGCGGCGCCGGCGCGTGGGATGCTCACGGCCAGCTCAAGGTAGGGCATACGAAGTTGTGTGGCCAGGTCGATCAGCCGATCGCCGCCTTGCTCAAGGATCTCAAGCAGCGCGGCCTGCTCGACGAGACGCTGGTGGTGTGGGGGACCGAATTTGGACGCACGCCGGGCGCTCAGAATGCCGACGGCCGCGACCATCATCCGTATGGCTTTTCCGTCTGGCTGGCCGGCGGCGGCATCAAACGCGGCGTGGTACACGGCGCGACGGATGAGTTGGGATTTCACGCCGTCGAGAATCGGCACTACGTCACCGATCTGCACGCCACAGTGCTCGATCAGCTGGGGCTCGACCCGCGACGGTTGGAAGTTCCCGGGCGGAAACGGCTGGAAATCGATTTCGGACGGCCGATCCGCGAGATCATCGCGTAGCGTTGCTGCGCTGCACCTTCCGCGCAAGTTAAGCGCGCGGAATCGCCACGGGAATATGAAATGGTTTGGGGGGCGTCGCCGTGGGCGGGTTAAGGGTGGTGTTCTTTAGGTTGGTTAGGTTAAATACCCCGCCTGCCTCACGGCGGCGACACCTCGGGTTGAATTTGGAGC
>DASXEJ010000309.1 GCA_036490175.1 Pirellulales bacterium
AAATTCGCATCAATTGTGCGCACTTCGCCCGTCCCACCGATCAGCCCGTCTCCGTGCCTCAGTGTCTCCGTGGTGAACCAGTCTTCACGAAGACCACACCAAGGGTCCGCAACTTTGCAACCGGGTCCGCACGATCCGCTCATGATGCCGCGCGTGCCCCACGATCACGTACGCCCAAGCCCGCACGCTCATCACGACGCCACCGGAAGTGCCGCGCCGTAGCCAGGCGTCGTCGTCCAGATGCTCGAACAGAAATAGGTTGGCGCGCCTGACATGCTCGAACTCCTGCACCAACCCTTGCTGTGGGTAGGTCGAGAAATGCGCCTGCCGGGCGTACTCGTTTTCCTCGAAACTCGCCAGCGGCGTCTGGTCGCCGCGGGCCGTGCGTAGCGCGCGATAGGCGAAGATCCGTTCGCAATCGGTCACGTGCCCGAGGACTTCCTTGATCGTCCAGGTGTAGGGCGCGTGCAACGTCATCGCCTGCTTCTCCGAGAGTGGCTGCAAGAGCGCCAACAACTCGTCGAGTTGCCGGGCCAGCACATCCTCGATATGCGTCTCGGGCACCAGAGGGACATAGTTTGCGAAGCCGCCGCCGAACTCGTCGGCCGTGGGCCGTGCCAATTTTGCAGTTGTCATCACGTGTTTCCCCGTCGAAATGACTGCCGTCTGTTATGAATGCTCGCGCCCCGTGGGTTAGAATTCTACATCTGCCCCGCATCGTCAGCACGTCGGCCGGCACAACCGCGTGGCATGCCCCTGTCGACCAATCGCCTCGGACCGTTATCATCCCACCATGGGTTATCGCACACTTGCCGCTTGCATTGCCGATCTGGAACGCACGGGCCGCCTGGTGCGCATCGAAGAGGAAATCGCTCCCTATCTCGAAGCGGCCGAAATCCAGCGCCGCGTGTACGCCGCGCAAGGTCCAGCTGTTTACTACGCGCGCGTCCGCGGCACTCCCTTCCCGATGGTCAGCAACCTATTCGGCACGCTCGAACGATTGCGCTATATCTTTCGCGACACGCTCGCGGCCGTTTCTCGATTGGTCGAGTTGAAGGTCGACCCCGGCCGCGCCGCGCGGCGGCCGTGGCATTACTTGCCGGCCGCGCGTGCGGCCCTGCACATGCTCCCCAAGCGCGTGCGTCGCGGAGCCGTGCTCGCGCACGAAACGACGGTCGATCAACTGCCGCAACTCACCAGTTGGCCCAAAGACGGCGGCCCCTTTGTCACGCTCCCCGAGGTCTATACCGAAGACCCCGACGCGCCGGGCTGGCGGAAATCGAACCTGGGCATGTACCGCGTGCAGCTGGGGGGGAACGAATACCGGAAGAATGTCGAAGTCGGTTTGCACTATCAAATTCATCGCGGCATCGGGGTACATCATGCGGCCGCGATCCGCCGCGGCGAACCGCTGCGCGTGAACGTGATTGTGGGCGGGCCGCCGGCCCTGGCCGTGGCCGCCGTAATGCCGCTGCCTGAGGGTTTGCCGGAACTGACCTTTGCCGGTGTGCTCGGCGGCCGGCGCGTGCCGCTCGTCTACCCCGCCGCCCGCTTGCCGATTCATGCCGAAGCCGATTTCTGCATCAGCGGGTTCGTCGAACCCCATCGGCAATTGCCCGAGGGACCCTTTGGCGATCATCTGGGCTACTACTCGCTGGCCCACGACTTTCCCGTGCTGCGCGTAGAGCATGTCTATCATCGTCCTGGCGCCATCTGGCCATTCACCACGGTGGGACGGCCACCGCAAGAGGACACCAGCTTTGGCGCGTTCATTCACGAGCTAACCGGGCCTGTCGTTCCGACCCTGGTCGCTGGCATCCGCGGCGTACACGCGGTCGATGCGGCCGGTGTCCACCCGCTGCTGCTGGCGATCGGCAGCGAGCGTTACGCCCCCTACAACGAGCGCCGGCAGCCGCAGGAGCTGCTTACGCAGGCCAACGCGCTATTGGGCCAGGGGCAAATGTCGCTGGCCAAGTACCTGCTGATCGTGGCCGAAGAGGATCAACCGGGGCTCGATATTCACGACATCGGCGGATTCCTCACGCATCTGCTCGCGCGGGTGGATTGGCGGCGCGATTTGCACTTTCAAACGCGCACCACGATCGACACGCTCGACTACTCGGGCAGTGGGCTGAACGAGGGCTCAAAAGTCGTGATCGCCGCGGCCGGCCCCACGGTGCGCGAGCTGCCGACTGCAATCCCAGCAGACCTAAGGCTGCCGGCCAGCTTTGCCGAGCCACACCTGGCGCTGCCAGGCGTGCTGGTCGTGCGCGGGTCGAAACATAGCGTCACGCATGACACAGCGATCGAGGAGTTCACCGCATCCTACAATGCGACCGACCCCATCAATCGGTTCCCCCTGCTGGTGATCGTCGACGATAGCGAGTTCGCGGCGCGATCCTTAAGCAACTTTTTGTGGGTCACCTTCACGCGCTCGAACCCGGCCGCCGATATCCAAGGGATCGGCGCCACTAGCGAGCAGAAGCATTGGGGCTGCAGCGGATCGCTGGTGATCGACGCACGCATCAAGCCGCACCACGCGCCGCCGCTACTCGAAGACCCAGAAGTCACGCGGCGCGTCGATCGATTGGGTGCGCCCGGCGGACCGCTGCACGGTATTATTTGAGTGCGACACGGAATCGGCGGCCCCTGTCCGCCAGCTACGTACCGGCCAACCTGGGCAACGTCCGACAAGCCGCCACGCCTGCCGACAAGACACGCGAATCCCTATGCTCGTCCCCTTGCTGATTCTGGGCTGGTGCTTTGTCGTGGGGGCTTGCGTCGGCAGCTTTCTGAACGTAGTGGCATGGCGTATGCCCAACAGGATGAGCCTCTCCTGGCCCGGTTCGCACTGCCCGCAGTGCAAGAAGCCGATACTGCTGCGCGACAATGTGCCGGTGTTCGGCTGGCTGTGGCTGCGGGGGCGATGCCGCACATGCGGGGTGCACATCGCGGCGCGTTACCCGATCGTCGAGTTCCTCACCGGCGCGGCGTTCGCGGCGCTAGCGTGGGTGGAATTGGCCGGCGGTGGCGCGAATCTGCCCAGCGCGGTGCCAGGCGGGGACGGCATCGCGTTCGTTTCGCTAGAGTCGTTGCTGTACGTGTGGGTTTATCACGCGTTGTTAGCCGCCTTCTTGATCGTGGCGTCTTTATTCGAACGCGACGGCGCGCGCATCCCGCGTGGGTTCGTCATTGCGGGGCTGCTGGCTGGAATGCTGCCGCCGCTGCTTAACATGCCGGACTTGCAACCGTTTTTGACCGCGGGCAGAGGGTGGCTCACAGAGCCGGCTTGGCTCTCGCAACTTACAACCGAGTGCATTGGGCCGCTGTGCGGTGCCGCGATAGGATGGATCGTCAACGTGGGCTGGAACGGCGGTCGCGGTGGTCTATGGACCGGTTGCAGCTTTGTGATGCTTGTGTTGACGTTCGTCGGCGCGTTTCTGGGCTGGCAAGCGGCGCTGACCACGGCCTGCGCCGCGGCGCTCTTGTTATTGGGGCTGCGGCTGGCCGCTTTGGCTGCCGGCCGCACGTTTGCCTACCCGGCGGCAGTGACGGCCTGCATGGCCTTCGCACACATTCTCGTTTGGCGGCCCCTAACGGAACTGCCCTGGCCAGGAACCTATCTCACGAATGAGCAGATTGGCATTACGAGCGCAGTGACAGTCGGCGCCAGCGTGGCGCTAGCAGCAATCGCACGATTGCGGCCGAAGATCCCTGCAAGAGCGCTTTGAGTCTTACCACGATCATGTGATCTGTTTTTCGACGACGGGAGACACAGCGTGAACGATGCATCCACCTCGCAGGCCGCCGGTGCACCTGTGGCGCTCGTCACCGGCAGTGGTTCGCCGCGCATCGGCAATGTGGTGGTGCGCACGCTCGCTGCCCGCGGCTATCGCGTGGTGATTCACGCCAATCGTTCTGTAGCTGAGGCGCAGGAGACGGCCGCCGAGCTACAGGCCCGCGGCACCGAGGCTTTGGCCGTCGCCGCGGATTTGCACGATGAACCTGCAATCAACGATATGATCCGCCGCGCGCAGGAAAAGTTCGGCCGCATCGATGCCCTGGTGAATTGCGCCGCCATCTGGCAGCCGAAACCGCTCGAGCAGGTTACGGCCGATGACGTCCGCCGGAACTTCGAGATCAACACGTTGGCCACGTTCCTGTGCTGCCAAAAAATCGGACTGCTCATGGTCCAGCAGCCTAGCGGCGGGGCAATCGTCAACTTTGGCGACTGGGCCATCGCCCGGCCGTATTTGAATTACGCCGCCTATTTCCCCTCCAAGGGGGCCATTCCGACACTCACGCGCAGCTTCGCCGCTGAACTGGCCAGCCGCAATCCACGTGTTCGCGTGAATGCCATCATGCCGGGCCCGGTCATGCTGCCTTACGATTTGTCAGCCGACGAACGAGAGTCGGCAATCGCGGGCACTTTGCTACGTCGGGAAGGACGCCCCGAAAACGTGGCCGATGCGGTCGTATTCCTCCTGGAGAACGACTACATTACCGGCGTCTGCCTGCCGGTCGATGGCGGCCGGACCATCCACGGTATTGCGTGAGCCGTGGTTGTAGGGTGACGCCATCGACAATCGCACTGCTGGGCAACCCGGTATTCGCACGCGAAAGACGTGGGCTGCGCGGGCCGTTTCCGCAGTAGAGGGTGTTTTCAGGGATGCCGCCATTGGCTGGCACCTCCGGTGCATAATCTTCCGAAAATCGTGCTACGCTGGCTGCTGCCGGTGATTGAACGGAACGTTTTGAAAGGCGGTATCGCGATGTCCGCATGTTGGAGGAGCCGATTACTCGTGCTGCTCCCGGCGCTCGCGCTCGCCGCGTGGTGGTCGATCGCTTGGTCCAGCCGCGCCGAAGACGCCGCGGCATCCAAAGACGATTCGGCCAGGCTCTATCTCGCGCGGGAAGGGCTCTCGCCCGACGGCCTGCTCGACTTCATCGACCGCATGAAGAACAAGCCGAAGAGCATTCGCTCGCGGCCCGGCTTCTCGCTAGCGATTCTCGACGCCGCCGACCGCATCCTGGCCACGGATGCCGACCCCGCATTGAAGTCGGCAGCGCTCGTCGAAAAGCTGGGTGAATTACACTACAAGGCCTGCCGAGGAGACGCCGCGGCCGATCAGCAGATCAAAGACCTGCTGGCCACGATTCGTGGCGACGGTCGCCAGAAGATTGCTGCCGAAGTGAAGTTCCTCGATCTGGAACAGCGCGTCCTGGCGGCAGACGATTTAACTCCCGAGCAGCTTCCCGCGCTACTGGACGAAGTGCGGACCTATTTCACCGCCCAGACGCCGCAATCACGTGATCTGCGACTGGCGTCGAGCACGGTGCGGATCATCAACCGTTTGGCCAGCGACGAGCAGGCCCAAAATGCCTATCGCGACTTCGGCGCACTGTTCGCGCGCAGCAACGATCGCGAACTGGCCCGTTACGGTCACAAGATAGAGCAAGGGACCAAGCCACCGAATTTGATCGGCAAGCCGCTGGAACTCTCGGGCACGCTGGTCGATGGCGCGCCGCTCGATTGGAACGCCTATCGGGGCAAGATAGTGCTCGTGGATTTTTGGGCCACCTGGTGCGGCCCCTGTGTGGCCGAGATGCCCGCGGTGAAAGAGAACTACGAAGCCTATCACGATCGCGGTTTCGAAGTGATCGGCGTCAGCCTCGATCAGGAACGCGAAGCCGTGGAGCAGTTCCTGCGCGAGGAGCAGATCCCTTGGCCCAACCTGTTTAGCGAGGGCGAGGCCGGGGGCTGGAAACATCCCTTGGCCGTGAAATTCAAAATCCAAGCCATTCCGGCTACATTTCTGGTCGACCGGGAAGGCAAGGTACTGGCTGAAAACGTGCGCGGTCCGCAACTGGCCAAGCAACTGGCGCAATTGTTTACTGAAAAGAATGCGCAGCCACCGGACAAGTGATCGCGTTTTCGCGGGCGGGCGCCTGCCTAGTTAATGCCGCCTGCCGGCGAGTACCTGGCGTGCTCGCCCGAAAAGATTTGATGAAATCGTCTTAACGTGGGAGGAGTCGCGCGTGCGAATGGGAAAGTGGTTACAAGGCACTTTGCCTGGCGAGCCTGTTTCGAGTGCCACGCGCGAGGCGTTGCGCGCCAGGCTGCGAACGGTCGCCTACTATCTTCCGCTGGCCGCGCATAAGAGCGATCGCGACGTAGAGTACGTCCATCAACTGCGGGTGGCCACGCGTCGTGCCGTTGCGCTACTGCGAATCTTTCGTCCGCTGCTGGCCGACAAAGACGCCGAACGACTCGATCGGCAATTGAAAAAGATCCGTCGGGCCGCGGGCGAGGCGCGCGATCTCGATGTCTTGGGGCGGCGCATCGGCGATTGGGTCGAGCAGCGTCGCACGGCCGCTCGCGAGGCGCTGCTGGCGCGTGTCGAGCATTACCGCGATCGCGCGCAAGCGCCGGTGCGGAAGGTGCGCACCAAAATGCGTCGCAAGCGGTTCGCCGACCGTATCGATAAAATCGTCAAACGCGTCCATTGGCGCGCCCCCGGGCAGGAGCCAAGCTTTGCCGCGGCAGCGGCCGGCTGCCTGCGGACCGTGGCTGAACCTTTTTTCACGGCCGCCGCCGGCGACACCGCCGATCTGGTCGCCTTGCACCGCTTTCGCATCACGGCCAAGCACTTGCGGTATTCGATGGAAGTTTTTGCCGCGGCCTTCGACGCCGACTTTCGCACAAGCCTGTACCCGATCGTCGAAGACGTGCAGACCCGGCTGGGCGAGATTCACGATCACGCCGCGGCCCTGGAGCGATTTCAGGGATGGCTGCTGGCTTGGGAAAAAGAGCCCGAGACCGAGGCTCTGCGCGAATTGGCGGACATCGAAAAAGCGGCCTTGGCCACCACGCGGCAGAATTTCATTCGCTGGTGGACGCCCGAGCGCGCCGACGACCTGCGGCAGCGCTTCGATCAGGCCCTGGCGATACAAGCCGCGCATCCCGGCGAGAAATACGCCTAAACCGCCTCACCCTCAGCACACGGACCGGAGCGCGGCAGCGCTCCGGTCCCCATGACACGCTAAGCGCGCCGTGTCGAGTGGGCGGCTCAAGCCTTGCCGTTGAGCGGCGAGGCCACGATCTCTAGAAATCGGCCGCCGCTTTCGTACCAGCCATAACGGGTGAAGCGGCACCAGTGCAGATCCATCAAGAAGCCGACCCATTGGTCAGGACCCTGCTCGAGCGAGGCGATCACGCGGCGGAACGGCAGCGGAGCCGGATGAAAAAACCCTAGTCCCGTTTCCGAGATCTGCTTGCCCGCTGCCACTACGGGCGGGCCCACCTGCGTGCTGCCATCGGGCATGACCGGCGTGAGCACGATCAAATGCGGATAAGGGTAACGGTGCGCCCGGCGGCGCTCGACCATGCGTTCACTCGGAAAGCTGCTGGCAAGCAATGTGCGCACGCTGGTCGCCACGTCGGCATCGGGAGTGTGTCCGCGCCCGATGACATTTACCGCCGCAGGGGCCGTCGAAACCGTTGCCATTGTGTGCTTCTCCCAGTGAACGTGGATCGAGCCAGACTCGTTGAACCGTGTCCAACAACCGGTGAACAAACAAAAGCGCCCGAGGGATAGGCGTAAGGAACCGAATTCGATTTGCGTAGAGACACGCTCGGCAGCCGGAGAAGGGATGATCGGCCGCCAACGGATACTTACGTCAGTAATGATGGGCCGTCAAATCGTCCGACGGCGCCGAAGGCCGATTTACGGCCCCTCGGGCAATTGATGCCCGAGTTTTTCGCGTTTTGTGGCCAGATATCCCGCGTTATGCTCGTTCATGGGGGGCAAAATCGGCACCTGGTCGACCACTTGCAGGTCGAAGCCGCCATAGATGAAGGCGTCCGTCTTTTTCGGATTATTTGTCAGCAGCCGCACCTTGGTCAGCCCCAGGTCCTTGAGCAACTGGATGCCCACGCCGTAGTCGCGGGTGTCGGCCTTGTAGCCGAGCGCCAGGTTGGCCTCGACCGTGTCGAGCCCCTGATCCTGCAGGCGGTAGGCCTTGAGCTTTTCGATCAATCCGATGCCGCGTCCCTCTTGCGGCAAGTACACCAGTACGCCGGCCCCTTCGCTGCCGATCATCTGCAGCGCCATTTGCAGTTGGTCGCCGCAATCGCAACGCAACGAACTGAGCAAGTCGCCGGTAAAGCACGAAGAGTGCAAACGGACCAAGGGCGCCGCGACCTTGGAGAGATCCCCCATCACCAGCACGATCGGCTCCTGGCCTTCGTAGCGCACGCCGTAGGCGATCACGTCGAACATGCCGTACCGCGTGGGCAGGCGGGCCGGCTCGTTCAATCGATAGACCAGCTTCTCACTGCGGCGGCGGTGACGAATCAACTCTTCGATCGAAATGATTTCCAGGTGATGCTGGCGCGCCAGGGCAAACAACGCCGTGCGATCGGCTCGGCTGCCGTAGCTGTCGAGAATCTCGCACAGTACGCCGGCCGGCGCTAGACCCGCCATCCGCGCCAAATCGACCGCGGCCTCGGTATGTCCGGCGCGGCGTAGTACGCCCCCTTCCTTGGCCACCAGCGGAAACAGATGCCCGGGGCGCACAAAATCGCTGGGCATGCTGCGCGGATCCACCAGGGCCCGAATCGTCGTAGCGCGCTCTTGGGCGGTGATGCCCGTCTTGGACGTGCGATGATCGACCGGCACCGTAAAGGCCGTTCCCAGTGGGGCGGTATTGGTCTCGACCATGGGGGCCAGCTTGAGCCGCTCGCAGACCTCGGGCAGCAGCGGCGCACAGACCTGGCCGCGGCCGTGTGTGATCATGAAATTGACCACCTCGGGGGTCGCCTTCTCGGCGGCACAGATAAAATCCCCTTCGTTCTCCCGATCCTCTGCATCAACCACAATCACCAGGCGCCCGGCCGCAATGGCCTCGACTGCCTGTTCGATGGACGAGAAACCGCTGGTCATGCTCAACTCCCAAGATCGCCAGCCGCGACGGAAAATAAAGGGACTCGCCGCCGGCGGCAAAAAATACCCCAAAAATCGCGATAGCTTATTATAGATGCTGCGACACCAGCCGTCACCGAAAGGATCGGACCCGGCTGCGTTTAGTCGTCGTGCAAAACCGCAGGGAATCTCATGTTGGATCGTGAGGAATACATCGAGCAGGCCTATTTCTTTCGCATTCTCGGCGAACGAGCCCAGCAAAACATCGCCACCCAGGACCTGCTGAAATCGGTACGCGAAGAGATCCTGGCCACGACGAAGCTGCCGATGGCGATCGACTTTCTGGCGGCCGAGTTGAACCTGGCCGGCGTCTTTGCGCCGGCCATGGCGCGGTTGGCCCATTATTTTACCCCGTTCCAAACGTTCGTCGTCGAGATGGCCGAGTCGGAACGGGGCAAATTCGATTTTACGGTGGCGTTGGCGATACTCGAACGCGAAGCGACCTATCGCGCCGAAGGGGCCACGCGGCAGGGAATTTTTCTCTATCAGTTTGAATGCGTGTCGCGCAACCGCCTGGGCTACGATCGTGGCCTGGATGCGATCGCCGCCGACCCGATGTTCGACGAAGCGTGGCGCGAGTGGATCAAAACCGTGCGCCGTCAGATCGGGCTGATCGACTTCGCCGACCTGGTCTACGTCCGCAGCGAACATTACGTGCAAAGGCGCGCTCGCGCAGGCCAAACCGCCGAGGAAGACAAGCCGGCCTTGTTTGGCGTGAAAGAAGGGCGCATCGCGCTAGCGAACCGTCACAAGGACCCGCTGCTGCTGTTTTCGGCCCTGGAGCGGCACCTGCACTATCCGGCCGTGCCGCGCCTCAAACCAGTGGACGAGAGCCGGCAGATTCTGCCGAATCTGCAACGTCGAATTGAACGGCTAGAGACGCGGCTGAAACTGATGGAGGAGGAGCAGAAGGGGGGCATCGACCTGTCGAAGTTCTACGGCCGAAGGATCGAAGTCCCGGACGAGGATGCTGAGTAGTCACAGATCAAGCAGCCAGCCTCCACCGCTCGAATCGATAATCAAAGCTTGTTGCGTGCCAAGCTATTTCGTGCCCGAGTCTGCTTGCGACGGCCATACGCCAGCATGGCAAGCCCACCGAGCGTTGCGAGAATGATCGTCGAGGGCTCGGGAACATTGGGCACCACGGCACACGCTGCGGTTAACTGTTTGAAGAGGGGACCGGTGCCGTGCGTTGCGTCGGAAAGGATCGTGCGATTTCCGGTCGCCGGATCGACTTGAACCAAAGTGCTTGCTAAAAAACCTCCCTCGTAGAGCGTGCCATCCGCGGCGACTCCGATTTGGCCACCGTCACCCCCAAAAAACGGTCCGGTACCCACGCCGATTCCCGTGACGAGCGTGCGATCTCCGGTCACAGGATTAACGGATATGATTCCTGCGCCAGCGTAGGTGGTGCCAATGTACAGATTGCCTGAAGGGCCATACTCCACATCAGTTAGGTTTTTACCTTGTGGGACGAATGGGCCGCTCCCCACTGTGTTGCTTGATATGACAATAGTAGTTCCGGTGATGGGGTCGAGCCGCTCGACAGAGTTTATGGCTTCGTTTGCGATGATCAGGTCACTGCCATTGGGCAGGAAGCCGTAAACGGCGAATGTCGAGGTTAGCGAGGCTCCGGGGATCTGAGTCCGATTGCCCGTCGTAGGGTCGACATTTAGCAAACTTCCGCCCGAGAGAATGATCTGGCTGCCCACCTGGCGAGCTGCGGTAAACTGATCGTACGGTCCCGTGCCGACAGATGGCGAACTGATGATCGTGCGGTTTCCCGTCGCAGGGTCCACCCGCATCAGCCCGTTCGCCCCGACTAGTAGACTTCCGTCAGAAGCGAACGTGACTGACGGGATAGTGCCGGAAAAAGTAGGTCCGGTGCCATGCGTGTTGTCTGACAGAATCGTCCGGTCGCCGGTCACAGGATCAACCACTATTAGCCCGTAGTCGGTGTCGGTAGAACCGATTTCCGCGCCAATGACGACGTCGCCAGGGCTGAGCGTGACTGCATGAACCGCCGATGCCCGTACACAAATGATCACGAGCCACGCGCCGGCAAACACAATGGGAAAGAACCCACGCCCGCAACACGAAGATTCGTTTGATGCCATGCAAACAAGTGCCCTGGTGGAACCTCGGAAAGGTCCAGTGCGTGTAGCAGGCGCGTACAATAGCGCCTGGGAATTAACGGGATCGCGCTAGAAAGTCGACGAGAAATGGATCGCGAGAGAACAAACGCGATCGATCGCGTCGCGGTCGGCGGCAGAGGATGGCCAGTGGCGTGCTCCGAGATTTGGGCAACGTGCTTGAAAAGCTAACCTCGCCGAGAGCCGATAGCAAGAAATCGCCAAGGGGCTACTGGCAACACCGGTCTGGGCGCATTGCCGAGTACCGGGTGCCATGCCCACGCCAAGCGTGGGCATGCGAATCCGCCCCACGGTCCCAAGCTGGCCCCGACGCCACCCCCACAACCGCCGTGCGGCGCTTGGCCATCTCCCACGCTGGCAACGCCCCGGCTGTCAGTTCTGTAAGCAAATTCGCGGCTTCAGGCCGGTGCGGCGGCCAAAATCTCGCCCATTCTTAAAACCCCGCAACTGACGTTCAACCGGACGATGGATCGTGGTACATTCGATTAACCGCCCGGATTTGACGTTTACTGAAGATATTTCGAGCCCGGGCCGCTTGTTGCCGATTCACGTGGGTGTTAATGTTGGCGCAGGTAGCAAATTCGACCACCGTAGGGTGGTGTAGTCGCTATTCCCGCCGCATCGCAGCGAGACCAGACGGAACGCCAGCTTAGCTTGGCCGCACGTAGCCCTCCGCATATCCGCACACGCCCTGGCGGATACACGGTCTGCTGTTCGAGGTACGGACTGTGGACATCGAGCTCAATCTGATGACGGAATCCGTCGACCACGCCGGTCCCGTTGCACCGTTATGCGTTGAGCCCGGGACGCCGATCCGTGACGTCTTACTATTGCTGCGTGAGCGCAATCGTCCGAGTGCCTTGATTTGCCGCGACGGTGCGCTGGTGGGCGTCTTCACCGAGCGTGACGCCTTGCGAGTCATGGCCAACGACATGGATTTGTCGGGCGCGATCGAGACGGTGATGACACCCCAGCCGGTTTCGATTCGATCCGGCGAGAAGGTCGGTGCGGCCGTACAAAAGATGGCGACCGGCGGCTACCGACGTCTGCCGATTGTCGACGACCTGGGCAAGCCCGTCGGCATCGTGCAGGTTTCCGGCATTGTCCACTACCTTGTCGAGCATTTTCCGAAAACGATTTACAACCTCCCGCCCGTGCCTTACCCGGTGACGCAACAACGCGAAGGGCCGTAGATTTTTGTTCCCACCCTGGCGCCCGCGGTCGCTGGCCCGCACTCCGAGCGCCTCCGAATAATTCCGACGAGTCACAGTACTCTCCAGCGTTTGACCTCTATTTAAGGAACATCGAGTCGATGGCCACGAGTACCGGAGTCTCTCCTCGCGAGAACACACACACTCAGAAGCCTGTCAAGGAATTGATTGCTGCCACC
>DASXEJ010000310.1 GCA_036490175.1 Pirellulales bacterium
ACCATACTCTCGCGGCTGGTGACGGCCTTGCGTGTGCTCGTGCCCCAGGTCGAACGATGCGGTACGAGCGATCTGGCGCTCCACGCCCATCCCAACACAGCGTGGCACGACGCCGAGTCTCGTAATGAAGTAGCCCTGAAAAAATTCTCAGGCAATAGCCTCCGCTGCCGACGGAGGCACTTGTTGTATCACGGCACACTGCTCTACGACTTCGATCTCTCGTTGGCCGAACGTTTCCTGGCCCATCCCCCTCGTGAGCCGCACTACCGGGGCGGCCGCCGGCACTCCGACTTCATTACGAATTTGCCAACGACAAGTGCGCAGCTGCGTTCATCGATCGCTGCCGCTTGGGAGGCTAAGGAGAGGGCCGCATCATGGCCGAGCCAACACACGGCCCAACTTGTCGCAGACAAATATGAACATTTAGACTGGAACACGCCTGGGTAGGCTCTGGGGGCTCGGCGCGCGCAGCTCGTTGGTAGTAAATCGCTTCGCAAATCAAAACGCTATTATTTCGCCAGCGGCCACTGCTTGCCGAGCGTCTGGCGCTGTAGCGTGTGCAGTTCTGCGATGCCGACTTTGGCGAGCTTGACAAGAGTTTGTAATTCCTTCTCACTGAACGTGGCTTCTTCGCCGGTTCCTTGGACCTCGACAAAGCGGCCTCCGCCGGTCATCACCACGTTCATGTCGACTTCCGCATCGACATCTTCCGGATAATCCAGATCCAATAGGGCGTGACCGCCGACAATGCCCACGCTGACCGCCGCCACGCTATCGACGAGCGGCGGCCGCGCGGGGTCCAACTTCTCGCGAAGAGTGTGCATCGCATCGACCAGTGCGATGAAGGCGCCGGTAATCGAAGCGGTGCGCGTGCCGCCATCCGCCTCGAGCACGTCGCAATCGACCGTGATCGACCGCTCGCCCAGTGCATCGAGATCGCAGATCGCCCGCAAGCTGCGCCCGATCAAGCGCTGGATCTCGGTCGTGCGGCCATCGACCTTGCCGTCGCGATCGCGACGTTTGCGCGGGCTGGTGCTGCCGGGCAACATGTTGTATTCAGCCGTGACCCAGCCGCGTCCCTTTCCCTTCATCCACGGCGGCACTTGTTCCTCGACGCTGGCCGTACAGAGCACAGTCGTATTGCCCGCCTGGTAGAGCACGCTGCCGGGTGCGGCGCGTGTGTAACGACGCTTGATCTTCGGGGGCCGGATTTCGTTGGGGCGGCGACCGTCGTGGCGAGTGGGCATGGGAATCCTGGAGTGATGACTGGTTCAAGAATGTGAATAGAGGGGACTGCGAATTCGCTCGGCGTGGCGATTCTCACTTTGTCTTCAGCAGCTTATGCCCGCTTAACGTAAAGCTGCGCACCGACAGTCCCCCTGCCGCGGCCGTGGAAACCGTGTGGCCGCGCGGCAAATCAAACGCACCGACGCGCGCCCAGCGATCCTGCACGCTTTCCGTACGGTCGAGCCGGCCCGTAGCGGCGTCCCAGTATTGCACCGTGTAGTTGCGTGACAAGTAGCCCCCTTCGGGGTTCCGATCGGTGTCCAATACCGTGATCGTCATGTCCTGCTGGCCAAAGTTGCGATTCACAACGGTCAGTTGACCGTCCTTTACTCGATAGCTCGAAGCAAACTGCCCGCCATCGAATTCCAAAAGCCGGCCCAGCGGATGATCTTCGTCTTCGTCGGCAAAACGTACGATCGGAGGAGCGTCACCGGAGGTCTCTCTGGCAATGCGGTGCATGGAAATCGATTGCAGTTGTTCGCGAACCCAATCGGCAACGGGCTCGTCGGCGGCGGTGACCAGGACGCTGCCATCGGCGTTCACGGTAATGTCACCCGAGATGGATCGCCCTTCGACATCCCCCTCGACGCTGGCGGTGAATCCGGGAAAACTCTGCCATTTTGCCCTGGCGGCGACGGCGTCTTCAAAGAGCTTCACCGCGGCTGGATCGGCGTCCGAGCGTGCCAGGGGCCAATTAAACGCCAATGTCGCGAATTCGCGCACCTCTTCGTACGCATGCCCGTTATGGTTACCGGGGATCTTATCGACGAATTGCGTATAGACCGAATAGACGCCCGTCGACGGGGGCGCGTATTTGACCTGGCCCTGTTGATCGGTCGTGAATTCATCCCCCACCAGATTTACATCAACGGTTTGAATTTTGGCGCCGGCAAGAGGCTTGCCATCACGTAGCGCCGTGAGCAATACGTGATCGTTGGCAAACTGAGGCACGATCTCGAGCCGGGTTTCCTGGCGGGGCCGCAGGCGATTCAATTCGTCAGGCTTGCCGGCCACCGCTTTGGGATAATGCCGCAGCAAGAACGGTGTCTGCGACGGTCGCGCCAATACGCCGTAGTCGAGTTCGCCGATGACGGCCACACTGCCGGCCCCCGGCAAGTGCGCGCGCAGTCGATCCGCTCCCTTGACAACTTCCAAAGGGCGGAAGCTGCCGGGCTCGGCTTGTACCCAGAGCTTTGTCGGAGCCATCTTGTCGATAAAGCGGGGATCGCCGGCGTCGGCTTTCTCGCTGAAATAGACCTCGGCGGCTCGCCCCCCTTCGGCCGGCGGCAGAATCCGCACAAACAAATAATGGGCCCGCGCCATACCAGTCCCCAGCAGAAGCAGTAGCCATGCCTGCGCCGCCCGAGTCACGATTCGCCTGGGTTCCATGATCGCACCTCGCTCTGGGAAGTGATGTTGGATCGAGTGTCCCTGGCGCGGCGCCGCGTGTCAAACTAGCGGAGGCTGCACGGCCCCTGCCGATTGCTTCGCGGCAGCATCGGCGTCAAAATAACCCGACAGGAATGTGGGCCGGCAGATTCAACAGTCGGCTTGATCGACTGAAACGCCCAGAATCGAGGATCGCCATGCCGCACGATCGCATTGACACGTTTGCCGAGTTCTGGCCCTACTACGTGCGCGAGCACAGTTTACTTCGCACGCGCATCATGCACTTTGTCGGTACGAGCCTGGCCATGATCGCCGTGGCCACGGCGATCGCCCTGCAATATTGGTGGCTGCTGGCCGCCGCACCGATTGCCGGCTATAGCTTGGCTTGGATCAGCCATTTTGGCATCGAGAAAAACCGCCCTGCCTCGTTCAAATATCCGCTGTGGTCATTCCTGGCGGATCTAAAGCTCTGGGCGTTGATGCTCAGCGGGCGCATGGGCGCCGAGGTGCAGCGGATCCTGGGCGCGACGACGCGCTGAAGTGCAGCTACAGGTCGCGCCGATCGTTTGACCTTTGGCCAAATCGCCGAGCGGCGCTAGTTGATCGCGAAGCCGCTCTTTTCTGCCAAGATCGTCAGGCTGCGACGGAAATAGACGTAGGGGCGGAAGCTGTTTTTCTGCCGCGACCAGTCGAAGCATTTGTTGACGATGTCAATCGGCAGCTTTCCTTGATCGACCAGATCCGCCACGTGATCGACAAATTGAAATTCAATCGGACGCCGGCACTTCAATCCCTTTTCGAGCTGCTGACGCAGCGTGATCTGCACGTAAGGGCTGGACTTGGTCGCCGGGCTCGTTTGGGCCAATGCCGAAACCGCCACGCCGCCACACAGGATCAGAACGCATGCCGCGCGCGCAAGGACTTTCGCCATCGAGGTCCTCCAACGGCCGAAACGAGATGTGATGCAGGGAGAAGAATTGCGTGGTGGCTTGTAATGAAATCGCCGCCGCGAGGCAATACCCGTTGTCCGCTCGGCCGGCCCCGAGATTGCGCTAATCCCCTGGGTTTTTCCCGATTTGCTGGCACTTGCGGCCTCTCGGACGGGTGGGCCGGGGTTGGACCTTGGCCAGCTGCGGCGTAACATATGCTTTAGTGGCTTGATGTTATCTGCCGTCGGGCACCGCGGCGCCCTGCGCAGAGCGTAGCTGCCCCCCTGCCCCGCTGGGCCATGTCCGGCGATAGTTTCACTCCTGCGAATCGAACCATGACGCCAGCACTTCGACGTCTTACCCTTTGCGGGCTGCTGGCAGTGATCGGCCTAGGGCAATGGGAGCTGACCCTAGCGATGGCCGAGGATTCCATCCCAGCGGCGTCCGAGGGCATGGGGAAGTGGATTGCCGAGCTCGATTCTGACCAGTTCCATGTCCGCCGCCATGCCGCCGACAAACTGCGCGCGCTGGCCGAACAACCAGCGGCGCAAGAGGCGCTGGCCGCGGCGCTATCGCGGTTATTACTGCGGGCTGACACACCCTACGAGGTACGCGAACTTTGCGAACCGTTGCTACTGCGGCTTCCAGCACCCAAAGACGTGCCGGGCCCCGGTATCACTGCGGCTGAAATCGATCTGTTGGTGGCCCAGGCTGACGCAGATTTGTACGGCCAGCGTATCGGTGCCACCACGCGCCTCGGCTGGGCCGCTAAGCGCAGCCCGGAACTTGCTCGTCTCGTGGCTGAGAAAGTCAAACGGCGTCTGGCAGACGTTACGCTGTCGCGCGATGCACGCGTCCGCTTGGCGGCAGTACGCGAGACGGCCTGGCTAGCCTGGCTGGCGAGCGATCCGGCAGCGTGGCCCGCGCCGACGGCCACAGAAGAATCCATGCAGGGTTGGATCAAGACCCTGGTTTCACGCACCGAGACTAGCTCTGCACAGGACGCGGCCGAAGGCGAGTTAATTGATCTACTGGTTTACGACGCTTGGACTTCTCGCATTCGTGATGTGATCGCCGAACATCTGGAGTCTTCCGAGAATCTGACGCCGGAAGCCCTTGAGCGGCTGGCTCGATTGCACGACCTTTGTCAGCCCGCAATGGCCGCCGAGATTTGGGTCGAGCGGACGCACAACACAGTGCAGTATTTGCTGGTCGACGTCCCTCAGCGTGTCGAGCAGGCGGACCGGACAACGCATTTCGATCGCATCGACGACCAGGTAGCACATTGCGTGAGTGGCAATTCGCTAGCGCCGGGGGATTATCCCGTGGGCATCGGCTTGCCCCCCACGCACCCGCTTAATCCGGCCAAGGAAGGGCGGATGTTTCACCTGGTTAATTTGCCCACTCCGCGTCGGCGGCTGTTGTACGATCACCAGCAGTTGAAGGTCGACGAGCCGCAACGACTGCGGGAATTGAGCGAGCGAACGACGGCTTACTACTTGAATCGCAAACAATGCCTGGCCGAGCGTGAAATCGCACTGCTCCGGCAGCTCGACCCGACCGTGGTTTCGCGGTTTGTCGGGCCGTATCTGCTGGCCGTCGATGACCAGCCCAAAGCGGAACCAGAGGATTTCCAATTTGGCGGACGGAGCAGCCGGCATGTGCTGCTGTGCGCTATCGTGGCGGAAATCGGCACGCACGAGGCGCTGCCCGGCCTGGTCGAGGCCGGACGACGCGGTCGCTTACCTCCGCCGAACGAAGACCTGAAATACAACGTCGGATGGCTGGCAGCGATGGCGATCGCGGATCGCGACCCCTGGCCGGGGCTGGACGATTGGCTGGCAAGTCTTATCGAAATGACCGATCCCTTGGGCACTTCGCATGACCCATCACCGGATGTGGGGGGCACGGCCGCCGCGATGCTGCTCGAGCGGCAAGGGGTATCGCTTTCGGACTTTGGCGTCGTAGAGGTGAATGACGCTGACTTGCGCGGCATGTCCATCCCCGCAGCGCGCTTCGTGACACCCACGGGGCGTCGGCAAGTGCTCGATTGGTGGCAACGGCACAAGCAGCAAGCCAAGTCTCCTGGCGCATAAGCTGTAGCCACTATACGCGATTCAGCGTGCTCGCGGATGGAGTAGCGGCGCCTCAGTGAGTGCCCACTCGGTTCCGTGCTACTAATCGGAGTCGGCTTCTAGGAATTTCTTCAGCACGACCGCACTGTTGCGCTCCGTGTCGTGCGCGGCGTAGATGAAAGTGACCGATCCTTCGCCGGTGCGGTGCTTGAGCAGTTTCAGAAGATCGCCAGCGCCGCGCAGCTCTTGGCGATAGCGACGTTGGAACTCGCCCCACCGCTCTGGGTCGTGGTTGTACCACTTGCGTAATTCCGCGCTGGGAGCCACGTCGCGCAGCCACAAGTCGATTTTCGCTGCCGCCTTGGTCAGCCCACGAGGCCATAGTCGCTCGACCAGGATCCGAAGCCCGTCTTGCCGCGATGGTTTCTCGTAGGC
>DASXEJ010000311.1 GCA_036490175.1 Pirellulales bacterium
AGCCTCTTTTTACGGTTGCTAGAAATTCCGTAGTCATCACAAACCGTTCCAAAAATGGGGCGCCATCGCCCAACCTCAAGCTTCACCCTCAGCTACTAGTCGCCGCAGTCCGATCTCCGAGCCTGGTGCCCGGAAAGGCACGCCGCCCCCCGACTGCGGCCATTTTTCCACAAATTGATGCCAGGGCAATTGGCGGTTTGTTAGAGTCGTCTTGTGGAAGAACGCGAGGCGTCTTATTGCTACACGGGTCGCGACTAACGTGCTGCCTTCCCTAGCATGCCACCGTATAATCGCGTTCTTATTACGCAGCCTAGCTATACCATATTTATTACTCGCAACCGCTTATGCAACGCTGCTAGGAACAAGTTACGATGGACACCGCCCTTCACGATCGATTCATACATCTCGATCGACTACTTACCGAGAACTACCTGCTCCCAATTGAGGAACTGCGCGACACACTTTCACTGCCGTTTCTTGCTCCACTTTCACTCGCCATGCTGGCGCATTGGACACTTCGCGACGGCACGCTTGGTATTCTGCCCAGCCTTTGCCTCACCAAGCTACCGGAGCAGACAACGACGAATATCGCGACCGTTCCCATGTTATATCGATCCTTGCAGCTACCTGGCTCGCCACCATCGGTCGCCTTGTCGCAACGCCTGACAGACATTTCTTCGTATCTGCGTTCGCATGGATTCGTCGAGTTTACCTTTCCAGACATCACGATCCTCAGCAAACATCACGATTCTACGCACGTATCCGCTTTTGGCCCGCTAGCCGAGCGATGCCGCCGTTTCAACGATCGCAGCCTAAATAAGGCTAACGCCTCTCGTGACGTTCTACGCCGTGCAGATAAGCACGCCGACCGCGGGGTCAAGTACGACCGAAGAACAGACACAACTGCCAGTAATCTCTTAACGTACGTCTGTACTCGCTTTGATTTACGTGGCTGGCTTCTCGAAAGGCAATTCGGCGCATCGCAGACCCCCTCTCACTATCGACGACGCAACACTTATCTACCCTGGACTGTCCTGCCTGGCCAGCATCACTGTCCAACCGACTTCGTTGCCCTCGCCGATGATCATATCACGGCAGAAAACACGAATCCATTTTTGACAATCCATAACGGTCAGCACGTCCTTCTGTACCCGTTCGTCGGCGATTTGACGGGTGACCTCGCACGCTTTCTGCTACTCATCACTGGATCGACTTACCTCCGTCCAGAACTGGTGCGTACGTTGCTCCGCCATTCCGCACACTACTTTTCTGCCTACAAACAGCGCGGACTACTGGAAGCGATAAGCGATCTCGACTCGCTTGCTCATACAGTCTCGCGCCGCGAGTCTTTAGGAGCGCTTCTCAACGCCCCAATGACTCTAACTACGCGTGTGCGTTCCATCGCAAACGTCATTCTTAATGTTATAGTGCACACATCGAATGCATATACGGGCACTTGTCGGATTTTCAATCCTATGACTCGCAGCCTCGACCTGGTAGCATCCGTGACGCTTCATGGTGCTGACCAACCGGCACAGTCCATACACTTATCTAGTGCAAAGAGTTGGAACGTCACGGCCTTCAAAGGACCAGATCGTTTCGTATATATCCCAAACGTCGATAAATACCGACGAGAGTTATCCAAGGACACCCATTCTTCGCTTGGCGACGTCGACTATCGCATCTATCGGCGCGACACACAGTCTCAGATGTGCTTTCCGCTCTTTTACAAGGGGACACGTATAGGTGTGCTCAACTTGGAGTCACCCATTCCCAATGCATTCCGCCAGCAAGGAAAGGACCTTCTCCGGTTCGTTCGTACACTTCAGAATTATGTCGCAGCGCAACAAGACTCCGCCGACCGCGCGTGGCTGGCGACGCGCACGGAAGAGTATCAGGGTTGGCATGAAATTCGAGGGATCATTCACTCACCCACGTTCCCTCAAGCATTTCGGGATCTGCTCGACCCATTGCTTACGCAAACGATGGCTCATTCGGTGTCAACGACGCTTGTACCGTTGTCGCACCTTCGTCGGTTTCTCGACAACTACATTCGCGAATACCGCGCTACTCTCATGCAGACAGGCTTGGGCGGCATAGCGGCCACCGTCGCAGACTCCTTCGCGCAGAATATCTCGCTCAACGGCCACCGCGATAAGCTGCGTATCGAAAGCTATAAACTGGACTGGATATGCGTTATCTGCAAACATCTTCTAGACAATTGCCGCAAACATAGCAATCCACTACGGGACTACTTCCGTGTCGAACTGCGGAAGGGGGGCCCGGATGCTGCTGGCCGTGCCCGCAGCATCTTTGGGAACGGTCCGCGAGTTGAAATAATCGTCTGGCAGCATTCACTGCTCGACGACGCCATATTGCAATCGCTCTTTTACCGACCGATTACTGACGACGAAGGGCGGACTAGCTTTGGACTGTTTATCGTTGGAATGCTCGCGCGAGAGATGGGCGGTAGCGCGTTCGCAGGAAATATCCCAGATCAGAGTGCATCGCGTATTGTTGTGACAATTCCTTGCGATCTTGCAAGCGATGACGAATCCGTATCTCGCGGCACCATTGAGCGAAGGCGGGACCTAGGCATGATTCCAAAAATCGACGAGTAAGTCATGGGCACAGTCGAAGTTGTGATGCTCGAAACGTCGGGACTCGCGGTTGATGGCCTAAAGGCCTTCTATCAATCCGTTTTTAAAGGTCTCGGCTATGAACGCGTGGCGATTCATGTTCTGTCGGCGATGCCCAAGGCACAAAAAGACGTCTTTGAGGAGCGCGTAGTCGACGTGTTCATAAGCGACTTGACCTTAGGGAAACAGGATATCGCAGATGGTCTAACGTTATTGCATGCCGTAAAAGAGGCGTATCCCGACGTGCTGCTAATCGCTAACTCAAAAACCAACGTAGCTAGCCGAAAAGTCGCGGCACAGGCACCATGCTTTGACCTGTTTGTCGATAAGACGCGAATGACGGATGAGCAATACACAGCCCACGTCGGTCGGGAAGTGGCCCGCTGCTTCCGACGTAATCCTTGTGCGGAGATTGCCTTCGACGCGAGCACTCTCGGGGACGAGTTTAAGCACAAAAAGCATCGGATCGCCTTAACAAGCATAATTCGTGCCATCACGTTTTGCTCTCATACAGGCGATAAGAGTACATCGATCCATCGAGTTGTACTAAAGCCTCTCGCTGGAGGAAAGAGTCAGAGCCAAGTGTACGACATGCAGTCCTACACTAGAGACGAGCTTGCATGCGTCCGAACGGTTTTAAAGGTTGGGCAGCCGGAGGAAATCGCGCGAGAAATTGATAATTACGCGAGTTTTGTGAAATGGTACTTTCCGTACACGTGGCGTCCCGAATTAATTGGATGCTCATTCACAAAACGGTGGGGTGCAGTGTGTTATTCGCTCGCGCATGGCGGGGATCAGGCGTCGCGGCCTCTGGGAGACGTAGTTGCCGCAGGCCACTTTGACACGCTCAATAGTGCGGTGAGACTTATCTTTTCCTCAGATTCTAAGCAGTGGTATCACCAGCGGAATGTAGAACTAAGTAATGACAATCTTGTAAAGTATTACACGACTCGCTGGACTGATAAAAGTAAAGAGGATCTCGAGGAACGCTTCAGAAAACAAGTCCCGGAGGCCAGCTTCGTGGCTGGCGAACGTTTTCATCTATTCGGCACATCATGTCCCGCGCCAAGCAGCTATCTTTTTGGCGTGCCGCGGCTTGGGTTTCACACATGTATTCGACATGGCGACCTGAATCTACGGAATGTGATTGTGTGCACACAGATCGAGATGGAGGATGCTGACGAGGGAAAGTACGCTGGCAACGGCGACATGGATGCTCGCGGTCGAGAAGGATTGGCTGAGGTATTCTTCATTGATTTTGAGCAGACGGGGCGCGGTCATGTGTATGAGGACTTCGTAATGTTTGAGACTAGCGTGCGGCTATGGTATCAAGGGAAAGACGATTTCGAAGCGCTCGTCGCCGGGGAGATTGCGCTAGCTCGCGGACAAGAGTCGACCCTGCCTTATGCTAGTACAGTCCAAAATATTAGGACTCTCGCGCGCGAAAATTTCGGGACAGTCGAAACATCTGCACGATACGCATATGCGGCGGCAATGTGCGCTTACGGCATGCTGAGATTCAAAACGCTTGAGCCGTGGCAGGAGCGACAAGTCGCCGCATGTCTTGTTGGAAATCTCTGTTGGCTTGAGGAAGAAGAAGGTGAAAAGGCGAGACACGGCGTCTGAAGCCGATAGGCCGAAGTTGCGCATCGGTCGGTGCGTTGGATGCGGTGCAGTCGAACTACAGCTGAGGTACGGCGTTGAGCCGCTCGGCATTTTCAATGTAGACCCCGGAGCAGCATTGAATGCGTCAGGAAAACGAATCCGCCGTCTACACGGGCTCGCTTGCAAGAGTGCTAGCATTGCAGGATCTCTTGCGTATCCGAGCGCAGCTCGCAGCTAAGAGGGGTAACCAATTAGATGTCGGGGCATTTGTCTGCGCGCTTCCTGCGACGGTCGCTGCATCACTTTCGGCGGTTCTTGCGCGGTTTCAGATCGAGCTCGCGACGGAACATATTCTTGCGGTCTCGACAGTTATTACATTGGGCCTAAAGATTGCGGCAACGCTCTATAAGAATAGCGCGCGGCACTTTAACTGGGTGTCGCGGCGGGCGTTGGCGATTGCGATGCCGTGTCG
This sequence comes from Pirellulales bacterium, assembly GCA_036490175.1. NCBI lineage: Bacteria > Pseudomonadati > Planctomycetota > Planctomycetia > Pirellulales > Pirellulales bacterium. The sequence continues at coordinate 4,717 of DASXEJ010000311.1, forward strand.
CGCCTTTGACGCTGAGCCGCGACAGGTGGATTGGGAGGCGGTGTATTCTAAGGTCGATCGTGCGATTGCCATTAGGGAACTCGATGCGCATATCGCTGACCCAAAACAAGCCGCGCGATTCGCAACGTGGTGGCAACTGGCAGGTCGCGATGCAGGACTGCCGCGACTTGCAGGATTGCTGATCGAAAACGTTGGATGGACAAAGGACATTCTGCGGAGTGCGAAGCGCCGCCGCCAACAGCGATTGACAGGCGCTGTTGTCATTTTCACTCTTGTACTATTTATGGGAATCATACTTGCGCCTGCATCGACGCGATCGCTTGTTGAGTCAGCAGTGCTTCCAATCATCCTCTTTCTTTTGGCAATCAATGGCCTGGGGCTCTCCAGAGATGTTCATAACGCCCAGCGCGAATGCGAAGCGATATACAACAGCCTTAGGGGAATTGAAACTCAGGAGAACACAGAGGCGTCGGTTCTCGCGTCAATGGGGCGATACTTTGCTGTTTCGAGTGCTATTCCGCCCGTGTCGTCGGCTGACTACAGTCGAATGCGCTCGGAGCTGTCACGCAGATACAGCGCGAGCAATCTTCAAAAGGACCTCTCGGGGGCGTAATTGCGAAGGGAATAGTTCTCCCGCAGAGGCGACATCGGGGTTTCGAGTTGCGACCGAGCGCGCCCAATGCGAAAGTGAACAGACTTGCGAGATTCAATATCGCGTCGAGATTCTAGCGAATGTGGCAACCCGGCACGGGGCCCCACACTAACACGATTTGTTTTCTGTCACGGTCATCTGTTCTAATAGTCGACTGCCCTGTTGGCAGCTTTACGCATGAACTTCGAGTCTTTTAAAAGGTGCCCATAGACCTTGAAGATCATCGTCGTGTCAGCATGTCCGGCGAGCGTCGCCATCACGACAGGGTCTACCTTGCCCTTCGTCAGCCCATTATGAATGTAGGAGTGTCGCATCGCGTAGGCAAAGGGTTTGAAACCAAGTTCTTCTTCCATCCGTGTGAACCGGCAATTGATCGAGTACGCCGTCCACGGTGTACCGCGTAGATTCCGAAATATCGGACCTTCTGAATTCCGCTTCGCCCATTTCTTCGCGATCGCGTACGCCGCGTCAACCATATGCACGACACGCGATTTCTTTTTGCCCTTCGATTCCTTCGGTGGGAAGATCGCGATCTTATTTACATGATCGATGTGTCTGGCTTCGAGCAGACGTGCTTCTTGCGGACGAACGCCGGTCAGCCAGGCGAATCGCAGGAAATCCTTGAACTGCTCGTCAGTCACAAGATCGAGAATCTGCTGAAACTGTTTCGCTGTGATCACGACATCGCGGTGAGTCGCGGCCGGCTTTTCCAGCGAAGCAACGGGACTGGTTGGAATATACCCGGCCTTCACCGCGAAATTAAAACATCGCTTAATTGCGGTAGTGACGCCTCGCTTGTAATTGTCGCCCCACGTTTGTTGATCTAGCCATCGCTGCACATGGAATGGCTTGAGTTGGTCGGTCCGCATATTCGGCACGGCATTCTTGAACCGCTGGAGCTGGTACTTGTACCAGTCGTAACTAGCGGGTCGATTCGAGTGACACCAGTCCAGAAACGCATCGAGAATTGCCCAAGTAGAGTCCGAGCGGACCGGAGAGAACTTCTTGGACATGAGAGCATGGAATCCGTCGCGAATGACCTCGGGAACGTTCCAAGTGCCGCTTTTTTTTCGGGGTGGGGGAGTGTGCTCCGGATGGCTGCCCAGGCGTTGCCGGGCCCCATCAATCGTGCAGTACCAGGCTTGTTTCTCTTTCCAGTAGTAGGGACTTGAGCGTCGGCCCATAAAGCACTCCTCGTCAATAACGCACCTTTATCGCACCGGAGTACGTTATTATCTGGGGAAAAGTAGCGTTGTAAAGGAACTTTTAATCCGTAGGTCTTGGGTTCAAGTCCCAACAGCCTCATTTCTCAAAATCGTTCGCTAGATAGAGTTTGCGTTTAAAGGCTGGTCCTCGCTCGCGGGCCATCCTAACGGGCCTGCTGGCCGATGGCTCGCCGTTCAGCTTTCAGCGGAACAACCTTCCCGTCAGCCGTCAGGATAATCAGGATCTCTTCACGATCGGGGCGTTGCAATTAACCGTCGTCCCCGAGCCCACCTCAGCCGCATTGGCAGCGTTCGGCGTCGCGATTCTATGCGCATCCTGGCGCGTCCGGCGGCCCGCTAAATCGTCGATGCGCCTTTAGCAGCATCTCTGCGGCACCTACTGCGACACGACAAGTAAGATGTGATAGCCACCATGGTTCAATGGCAGCGTGGGCAATGCCATTCCTTCGGGGGGAGCGTAAAAAATTCTTGCGATCGAGAGTGCGTGTCGTTAAAATCACGCTTGGCCGCATGTCTCGACACGCGGTTCAACGGGCCGCTAGGTTCCTGCCCCACCTAGCGGCTCTTTTTTTGCGCGCAGCGCCATTCAATCTATTCTTTTCTTTCGCAGGTGTTTGACCAGTCGCGAGTTGCTGCACGCGAAGCAGCCGACTCCGAACCGGTCGCCGACTTTTTGATGGGTCATGTCCCCGTCGGCCTGCTCAAGTACGTTAGCTCGGGCGATCGGCTTGCGCGCGGCGCGCAAGTTTCGGTCCGGCGTAGCGCGCTCGATTACCTAGCTCGTCTTCGATGCGCAGCAATTGGTTGTACTTGGCCAGTCGTTCACCGCGGCAAGGCGCGCCGGCTTTGATCTGGCCGGCGCCGGTGGCCACGGTCAGATCGGCCATGAACACGTCGGGCGTCTCGCCCGAGCGATGGCTGACCACCACGCCGAATCCGCCGGCTTGGGCTTCGTTGATCGCGGCCAGCGTTTCGGTCACGGTGCCAATCTGGTTCAGCTTTATCAGCACGGCGTTGCCGGCTTGCTCGGCCACGGCACGGCGAATCATGGCCGCATTAGTGACAAAAACGTCGTCCCCCACCAATTGCGCCCGGTGGCCCAACTCGTGGGTGATCGTTTTCCATCCTTCCCAATCCTGCTCGGCCAAGGGATCTTCGATCGACCACAGCGGATAGTCATCGAGCCAGGTGGTGTAGAGAAGGATCATTTCGTCGGCGGTTTTGCTCGCGCCGCCCGACTTGCGGAAGACGTAATTGCCGTCTTTGTACAGTTCGCTGGCTGCGACATCGAGCGCCAGGGCCACGTCCTGCCCCGCGCGCAAGCCGGCGTGCTCGATCGCGGCGACAAGCAATTCCAGCGCCTGCTCGTGCGTGCGCAAGTTTGGCGCGAAGCCTCCCTCATCGCCGACGCCGGTGGACAGCCCCTGGGCTTTGAGCAAGCCCTTCAAGGCGTGGTAGATCTCGACGCCCATCCGCATCGCTTCATGAAAGCTGGGCGCGGCCAGCGGTGCAATCATGAATTCCTGCAAGTCGATGCTGTTGTCGGCATGCGCACCGCCATTCAGAACATTGAACATGGGCACCGGCATGACATGCGCGTTGTAGCCCCCCAGATACCGGTACAACGGCACGCCGGAGCTGGCCGATGACGCCTGCGCCACGGCCATCGACACGCCGAGGATGGCGTTGGCGCCCAAGCGGCTTTTGTTCTTGGTGCCATCGAGCTCGCACAGGCGACGGTCGACGTCCTCCTGCGTGATGGCGTCGAACATGTGGAAGGCGGGACTGATGGTCTCGTTGATGTTGCGAATGGCCTGCATCACGCCCCGCCCGCCGTAACGTTCGGCATCGCCGTCGCGCAACTCGACGGCTTCGCGCGTACCGGTCGACGCGCCCGAGGGGACGGCAGCCCGGCCACGCGCGCCATCATCGAGCGATACGTCAACCTCGATCGTGGGATTGCCACGCGAGTCGAGAATCTCGCGTGCCCGGATCGACATTACCCAAGCCATGCCGCACGCTCCTTGTGGAAAACGACTGGAAAGTGCTGACTCCTCCTTCGAGTAATATCGAATGCCACCGAGTCAGACATTGTTGTTTACCCTCGCTGGTCTGGTGTCAATGGCAGAGCGAACAGGCGGCCCCGAATTGGCTTCACAGGGCGAGCGGCGGAACGGGCTCAGCAATGCGCCGCGGCGCCCCGAAACCTGTCAACGCCCGCCTGCCCATCGATCGCCCTGCGGCGCCGTTGGAGAGAGGAAAGCTCATGATCGAGGATTTCATTGCGGCTCCGTTGGCCAGCCGGTAAACTGCATTCGCGCGGCTCGCAAAGATACGTCAAAAACCTCCTCCTGAAAGTGTCGGTCATGCCGACACCGGACCAGCTATTGGTCGCGAGCTATGATTTCAACAGGAGGCAGTCTCGCGCAGCGCCCAAGGCAGTGTGAGGACTGGATGGCTGAGCTCATAATCATTGGCGCTGGCAGCCAAGCCAAGGCGATCATCTCAGCGGCCCGCCAGGCTGGGATGACGGTGCGCGCCATCTATGACGACGACTGCGCGCGGTGCGGACAAACCGTGTTGGGCGTGCCGATTACGGGTCCGCTGACGCAAGCGGTCGGTGCCCTGGTTCCCGCCGTCATGTGCATCGACGACGCGCAGCAGCGCAAAGCAATCGCCGAGCAATTGGATATCTCCTGGGGAACAGTGATTCACCCCAACGCCTTCCTCCACCCCTCCGCCACCGTTGGCCCGGGTACGGTGATTCTGGAGGGAGTCGTCATTCAACCTAGCGTCACGATTGGCAAGCATGTATTGGTGGCGGCCAATGCAACCGTCGCACATGACTGCGTGGTGGAAAACTTTGCCCACATAGGGCCAGGTGTCGACCTGGCCGGTGCCGTGCGAATCGGCGAGGGTGCAATCATCTCCGTCGGCGCGGTAGTGATCCCAAACATGCGTGTGGGAGCCTGGACGACGGTTGGGCCGCGCGCCGCGGTGATTTGCGACCTGCCAGACCATATCCACGCGGCAGGGCTGCCGGCCAAGCCAGTCGATGAAGATGGCAGCCATCAGTGGGCAAACGATAGCGAGCCTTGATTGCCATGTCGACAAGAAGCATTCCGCGGCTGGCGATGCGGCCGCCTTCAATCCCCCGCTAGCTTCCGCTGAATTATCGTGTTACGAGAAACTCATGCGCGCCCCGGAACGAGAAAGCTTAGATGCATGGCTGCGTGATTGAGCATGATCTTTTCCCACTCGACCGGCGTCAGAGCGCCGAAGAAGCCGTGCGGATGTCGTTGCGGCTCGGTTTTCCAGCGGCGCACGGCGGTCCGCAGTGTCTCGATCCCGTCGCGGTCTGCCGCCACATCCGGAATCAGGCTGGCCGCGAACTTCGCCGGCAGCTTGAAGCCGGGCCGCATGGGTCCGCGGATGACTTTATCCTTGAATATGAATCGGGCGATCATGCGCATTGGCCACGCAGCCCGCACGCTGGCGCCATCCAAAGCAATGTTCATCGCGGCGGCTAAATGCGCGGCGATCTTTCCCAACGACCAGTTGCCCAACTGGCGATAACCGCCGCTGGCCAGCCGTTCGACCTCTGCCAGCACTTCGTCATGATCTTGGAACTGGATCTTGCGACGGCCGCTAACATGCGCCGTGTCGACTTGCGCGGGGGCGAGAGTTGTCGCCATCGTTTAACCTCCCAAGAAACTGAGAGAGAAGGGAAACGCACGAGGGACGCTCACGGAACGTACCGGAAAGTATAACGGGTCGTCGCGCCACGCCAATTCTGCGCTGTGACTTTGATGATCCCATCAGCCCAGGGACGATTCCTCACCGGTCGCCAGGGCTCGTGCTGCGTCAAATCCAAATGTTCGGGTGCCATGCTCACGCTGGCGTGAGCATGCTCCTTCTGCAAGTGCGTACTCTCAGGATGCTTCGGCATGGCCACGACGAGCGTGGCCATGGCACCCCAACCCAAAATTTAAGCGTTGAAAAAGCACTAGTTGGCCGGCGGGTCAGTGCCGCTTGGCCGTTATTTGGGTCCTGGGGCAACAAACCCCTTCAGCCAGGCAAAAATCTGCTCGTGCCAATAGAGGCTATTGGCCGGCTTGAGAACCCAATGTCCCTCGTCGGGGAAGTTGATCAGTTTCGACGGAACCCCCAACCGCTGCAAAGTCGTGAACAATTGGTAGCCCTCGCTGATCGGCACCCGAAAATCGAGGTCATTGTGAATCACGAGCATGGGCGTTTTGAATTTCTCGGCAAACCGGTGCGGCGAGAACTTCTCGTACGACTCTCGGTTCTTCCACGGCGCGCCACCGTGCTCGAATTCGTCGAACCATAGTTCGTCGGTCGAGGCGTACATGCTATCGAAGTTGAAGACGCCGCAGTGCGTGACCAGGGCCTTGAATTTGTCGGTATGGCCGGCGAACCAATTCACCATGTAGCCGCCGAATGAGGCACCCGCCGCGGCCAGACGGTCGCGGTCGATGTATGGTTGCTTCTCGAGGTAGGCCACGCCCGCCATCAGGTCTTCGTACACCTTGCCCCCCCAGTCGCCACTGATTTCGTTGGTGTACTGCTGGCCGAAGCCGGTGCTGCCACGCGGATTCGGGAGCGCAATCACGTAGCCCTGGGCTGCCCAAACTTCCGGATTCCAACGAAAGCTCCAGGCGTCTTCCCAAGCGCCTTGTGGGCCGCCGTGTACAAGGTAAATGAGCGGCCACTTCTTGGCCGGATCGAAGCCGGGTGGTTTGAGAATCCACATCTGCATGGGCGTTCCGCCGGCGCCCGGCACTTCCACGCTTTCCGCCTTGGGCAGGTCAAGCGTTCCTAAGAGCGCGGTATTGGCCTGGCTGACATTCTTTGCCTGGGCGCGTTGGTCAACAACCAGCACCTCGGGCGGCTGCCGCATCGAGGCTTCGGTGCAAGCCAACAGCCGTCCATCATCGCTGCGACTGAGCGCGGCGTGCGTATGACCCACCAGAAACGGCGTTACCCTCGCTTCGGCCACCGTGGCGCGAAAAATGGGCGTTGCCGCCCGCTGGTCGGCCAGAAAAAACAGGCTGGCACTATCGGCGGCCCACAGAATCTGGTCGACCGAGGCGTCAAAGCCTTCGGTAATGAGTCGCGGTGCGCCGGTCCCTGAAGCAACAGCGATCTCCCATTGATCGGCTTCAAAGCCTGGCACTTTTTGCGCGCGATAGGCCAGGCGTTTGCCATCGGGAGAATAACGGGGGTAGCTATCGGCTGCCAGATTGGCCGCCGTGAGGTTCTCGGGCGTGCCGCCGCCTACGGGCACGCGCCATATGTCGTAGTTTGTGCTCCACGCTTCGTCCTGTTCGGGCGGGGCCGTGTAAACCAGGTAGCGATTGTCGGGACTGAACGTGAAGTCATCCCCCACCGAAAACGTCGACGACGTGGGATACGCATCGCGATCGCCCGGTGTCACATCGCGCGGCTCTCCCCCTTCGGCGGGCATTACAAACAGGTGCTGCCGCTTGTCTTCTACCCACGAGTCCCAATGCCGAAAAAAGAGCCGCGTCATAACGCGGGCCTTCACCGGGTTCTTGGCCGCTTCCTCGTTGCGACGTTGATTGGCCGTGTTGCTTTCCGCATACGGCTTGTCCGAATATTCCGGATAGACGGCCGATACAAAGGCGATCGATTTACCATCGGGCGACCAGATACCGGTCGAGGCCTCGGTCGAAATCTTGGTCAACTGCCGCGCTTCGCCGCCAGACAGATCGATGACCCACAATTGGTTCTCGCCGGAACGGTTCGATTCGAAAAGTATGCGGCGTCCGTCGGGACTAAAGCGTGGATGGCGATCTTTCTTGATTGTCGTGGTGAGCTGCCGGGGAGTGCCGCCATCGCTCGGCGCGAGCCAGATGCTAGATGACGTGCTATTGGCCGGCAGGTCGACCGTGGTCACGACATAGGCCACGACTTTGCCATCGGGGCTCATTTGCGGATCGGCGACCCGTTTGAACTTAAACAAATCTTCGACCGTGATGGGCTGCGGTTTGGCCTGCACACAATCCGGTAGTCCGGCGCCCAGCAATGCTTCGACGATGAATACGATCAGCAATCCACGGAGACGCGTAGCCATAGCGGAATTCCTGCGAGGGATTATCGTTGGACTTACGTCGCGGCGGTGTCGACCAGCGACAAGACTTAAATAAGCTGGCCGAACGCGCCGCCAAGGCAGGTACGTTATACGCGCAGAAAAGGCGGCTGTCAGTCCCCGCAGCCGTGGCGAGCCTTAGGGCAATCCGTAGACCCTAACGAGCCGTCGCCGTCATTCAAGGTCGTGCCCCGGTGTGCGCCATCGAGACCGGGGCGGCCTGCAAGCGGCCACGTGCAGTGCAACGCTATGCCTGCACCGAAAAGCTCGCCGAAGACGACGAGCAGGGCAATCTATCCTGGCCGGCCGGTCAGAGGAAACCTGACGAGAGGCGCGTGGCGACCGCGAACCAGGCCATCGCACAGCATTCGGGAACGCCGCCTAACCAAGGCGGATGCCAGACTGGATGGCGCGAAAGCGATCCGCCTGCGCGCTACGCGATCTGAACCATGTGTGCCATTAGCAGCATGCGCCCGCACCGCCGGGCCTGCGCCCACTTCCGTCTCAAGGTAACGCCGGTTGTTACCCACGCAGAGGCGAGTCGGGAGAATTATTCGGCTTTCCGACGTTCCGGGCGTCTTTGGGATCGAGCTGGCTGGCGCGCAAGTTCTCGCGCTGGATTGCCTCGTACACCTCCTGGCGATGCACGGGAATCTCGGTCGGGGCGCTGATGCCCAGGCGGACTTTATCGCCGCGTATGTCGACGACGGTGATCACGATATTGTCGCCGATCATGATGCTCTCGTCGCGTTGTCTCGACAGGACTAGCACCTGGGGCTCCTTCCTTCGTTACGACATCAACGCGGCGGGTGCTGGTCCCGCGCGGGGCGTCGCTATCCGGCATGTTTCGACGTGGATGATTATGCGTCGCGCACCGCGAGCCTGCGTTTGCCCGAATCCAACGATTCGGCAACTCGTAGGCCCCGCAATGTGGGACGCCCGTTGTGTGTCTCTTGTTTCTCGTCAGGCCGTCTTCCGCAATGCCGTCGGCGCCAACTCATGTCGCAGCGACAAGTCGCCATTGGCGATCACTTGCCGAGCGAGCCGCTGTTCGAGGTTCATCACGATGGGGGCTTTCAGGTTCAGCGTAATGCCGCGCTCGTTCTTGCCCACGATGACCAGGACCTGAGCATCTTCAGGCTGCGCTAGTCTCAGTGAGGCCAGTTCCCGGCGATACACGCGTAGCTGATACTCCGGCACGAACCTTCGCGGACTGACCACTGCCAGTGCCACTTCGGGGCGTGTCGTACTTTGCAACCAGCCGAGCGCGTCGTTCTGTGCGTCGGCCAGCAGCACCCACGTGCTGCAATCTTCCAGCCCGAGCATCCCGTCCGAAAATCGGATGAGGTCTTCAGGTTGGACTTCCACGTTCGCGAATCGAGTCGTGCGGACTTGCATTGCGCACCCTCCCTGGATGTTGTGCAACCTGCCTTCTCTCACCGAGAGAAAGAGCACATGGCTTAGATCGGCTGCGGAGGTTTTGGTGGGCGAGGAAAAATGCCAGCACGGTGTCAGGTGATGGAAAGTGGGTAATCCCTGACGAGGTACAAAGCGCACGGGTGGCGCCGTCGTGCGCGCAGGCGGCATAATCGGCACGGTTGATCGCGTGGGGCCCGGGCGGCGATCGAAGCACGTCGTCGGTAGAATGGCATGATGCAGCCTGCGCACCACCTGCCCCCGCAATGCAGGTTCTACGCGCGTTTAAGCCGCACGTGTCCTGGCGGGCATTAACTCCGCGATCGAGCCGGCATCATTGACGTACAGGCCGCAAACGTTCGCCAGTCGGCGAATAGCGTCCTTATGGGCCCTGCCGAGCATTTCCGCGCCGCGACCGATCACGCCGACGTTGAATCGCGTGTCGCTCCGCGCTGCTTTGGCGATCGCGGCGGTGATCTGCGTTTCCGACACAGGTAGGCCGTAGAACCCGGAGATCCGCTGCAACTCACCCACCTGATCCGAGAAAAACTGCTCGTACGTGACCGCGCAGACCTCGATCTGACGCGCGGCCTCGCGCCACGAGAGGGCAAAATTGAAATACCACGGCAAGTGGACATGGATCAAATATTCCAGCCGTTCTTCCCACGGCATGCGCAAATAGCCTTCGGAGATAAATCCGCAAGGCAAGCTGCGATGATCGCGCTGGAAATGATCGTGCAGAGACGCCACCACGTCGAAGAGGTTCCGCGTCTGCACGATTGGCCGCATTCGGTACTGGCGCAGCAGTTCCAGATTATTGCGCGTCGCTTTGACATGTTGCTGGAGAACCGATCGCCGCTTCACCCGGCGCAGGCGCCCCGCCGCCAGGTCTTGTTCGTTCTGCGGACCAGGTTCCGAGACATAAGCCTTGGCAAGCCCCGTCGTCTCGCGCAAGACTTTGCTGAGGTAGGTTGATCCCGATTTCGGAAAACAGGCGATTAGAACGTGCTCGTGGCCTTTGGGCCGGAACGGAATCATCCAAGAAGTACGCACGGCGTCATCCTCGTCAGGGAACGGGGAAACAGCTCCCACGTGGGGGAGCGTTTCGGGGGGTTGAATGAAGCGGCCCTACAGCTGTTGCGGCATTTGGTCCCGCACCGCCACTGCGCTTGCGCCCCCCCGAAGGGTCGCGTTCGATGTGCGTCAGATTCGCGAGACTGCGTGTTGATTTTTCGGCCATTGCGGCCCGCATCCTTAGGCCACTTCGCGGCGGCACACGTTTGGCAGGTGAATTGGGACAGAACGATTGTGCGGTTCCGTTCCCCAAAGTGCTAAACCGGCAATGCTTCGGCCTTGCAGCAATACACATTATCGCGCACGCATACATCTTCGTAATGTGCGCTTCGTGCACGCTCGCACGGAGGATAGCGACCCTTTGCGTCGCCGTCTTATTCTTCCGGAAGCAATACATTTTCTGGCGGCGTCCCCGGTTCGATACGACCGCCAATCTCTCCCATTTTTCAATACGCTTTCTTCTTCGCGCCGCGGTGCCTAGAATGCCGACTTGGCGCACGACCAAGAGGGTGGTGCCATTCGGCATACACCCCCTGAAAACCCCCTGGCTACGCGAAGGAGCCTGCCGCGATGCTTTCTGCCCGCAGCCGTTTGTCCGCGATGATGTTCTTGCAGTATTTCGTGTGGGGAAGTTGGGCCGTGTCGGCCGGCGGCTACATGGGCAAGACGCTGCATTTCGACGGGCAAAGCATCGGCTTGATCTATTCCACCACCGCGATCGGGGCGATCTTTGCGCCTTTGTTCATCGGCTACGTCGCGGACCGTTTCTTTGCTACCGAGCGGATCCTGGCAACGCTGCACCTGATTGGCGGAGGTCTATTGCTGTGGGCCGCCGGACAGACCGATGTCCAGCCACTATTTATCACGATGGTGGCTTACGCGCTCTGCTACATGCCGACCTTGGCTCTGACGAATTCCATCTCGTTCGCCAATATTGGTGATCCAGAAAAGGAGTTTCCGAGAATTCGCGTTTTCGGAACGTTGGGCTGGATCGTCGCCGGATTGATCGTCGGCATCGCCCTGGGCGGAGTCGAAAATACCTTCTTCAAGATGGCCGGCGGCGCCTCGATTTTGTTAGGCCTGTTTTGTTTGACGCTGCCGCACACGCCGCCACGCGGGGCCAGCGGCGGAGACGCGCTGGGGCTGGGGGCCGTGGGGCTATTCAAGGAACCGTCGTTCACGGTCTTCGCAATTTGCTCATTTCTAATCTGCATACCTCTGGCGTTCTACTACAGCTTTGCCAACGACTTCCTGGTCGAAACCGATCGTCCCGCGCCCACGGCGCTACAGACGCTTGGCCAGATTTCGGAAGTCTTTTTCATGACGGCCATGCCCTTCTTCATTCTCCGTTTGGGCGTGAAGAACATGCTGTTGGTAGGGATGCTGGCCTGGATCGTGCGTTACCTGTGTTTCTCAACGCTCGATTTTTCGCTGGTGCTGGTGGGCCTGGTCTTGCACGGAGTGTGCTATGACTTCTTTTTCGTGGCCAGCCAGATCTATGTCGACAAGAAGGCCCCGCGCCATCTACGCGCGAGCGCTCAGAGCCTGATCGCCTTCATCACGCTGGGGCTGGGCATGTTCGTGGGCTCGAACGTAAGCGGCTGGATTGTCAAGAAATACCCGGCCATATCAGTGAGCGTGACAACGTCAACCGGTCAGGAATTGCCCGCCGCTCCCCTGCCCCATTGGGCCGACACCCAATCCGGTGATACCGCGTGGCGCTATTTAGACCTGTCAACGACGGTGCGCGGACTCCTTTTCAACGAAAAACCGGCAGTGTCAACTCACGGTCCCGATTTCGCCGCCACGAACGACGCCAACGGCGACGGCGTTTTGCAGCTGGTTGAAATTCCCGACAGCTGGGTCGAACGCCCGGACGTTAACGACAGCTCGCGCGACCTGACCTACTCGGGCACGGCATTGCGCGAGGCCTTTGCCAAGATCGACCGCGAATCCGCCGGCGTCGTCACGCGTGCTCAATGGCGTGCGGCGCAGGCACACGATTGGCGCATAATCTGGATCTGGCCGTCATTGATGGCTGGGATCACCAGCTTGCTGTTTTGGGTCGGCTTCCACGATCGCGTGCCCGTCACGGACGATGCCAGATGATTGTCGCGTGAGTCGCTTCCTGCGCATTCATGCCTCGACAATCGTGCGCGGTTGATTGTCGTTATCGCGAATCCGTACGACCGAAAGAATCGCGCCAATCGCATGCCGCTCCCCCGGCAGACGGGGCAAGCTTGCCATTGCGAACCGCCGTTCACCGTCTGCTCCTAGCTGCGTACCCCATATTTACTTTTGAGGGTCATTCCGCGCAGCTCTGGTTGCACCTTGAACATGCTTTCTTTTCATGCGTCGTCCCCGGGGACGCTCCCTTTCGGCGTCCGTCGCCAGGCCGCCGTAGCCAATGTGCTGTTGCTGATCATAATCGGGCTTACTACGGCAACCGCATTTTGGATGCATGGCCGGCTCGCGCGCTGTATCGAACAGATTACCCTGGACACACGGCACGTTGCCGCCGCCACCGAGATCGCGACTGCGTCTTTGCACTACGCCACCCTCGCGCCAGAGGTCCCGGCGCAAAGCGATCCGCAGGCCGAGAATCCACACACCGACGCGCAAAGAGAAGTCGCCCGCACAGCACTCATCGCGGCCATCGACAAATATGCCGACCTTGATGCTTCCACTCGAGCCGAGGCGGCCCATTGGTATCGGCTCGCGGAAGAAGCTGCGGCAGCCGTGCCCCGCCATCTAGGAACGACGCAGGCACGGCACCCGGACACGGCCCGCGCCGACTTCAGCGACGACGGCGACGGTGATTCACCCTTGCCATACACGCGCGGCGAGGCGTTGTCGGCCTTGACCAGCGGCGCGCTCGCCGCGGCAAGTCACCAGATTACAGCCGCCGAGGCGAACAACCTCGCAGCGAATGAACAAAGTGATCGGAATATCTGGCTAATAAGCATTCGCGGCGTGGTGTCGTTCGCGCTCGCCGCGTTTGTCCTGATATCGTTCGCTTTCTATTTATTGCGCCGCATCAGCACGCTGACGGCCGCGGTCGAACAAGTCACGCTCGGCAACACGAATATTGCCCTGGCAGGGCCCTACTACGACGAGATCAGCGGCCTGGCCCAAAAGATCAACGAAATGGCGATCGCGCTGCAGAGCGCACGCGATCGCTTTGATCTTACCGTGCGCGGGTCGAGCGACGGAACATGGGAATGGAACGCGGAAACCGATCGCATCTATTTTTCTCCGCGTTTCAAACAACTGCTGGGGTACGAAGAGACGGAGACCGCGGCTTTCGAGAACTTTCTCGACATGATCCATCCCGACGATCGCGACAGCGTCTACAAGATGGTTTTTGACCATTTCGAGCATCACGTTCCCTTCGCCATCGACTTTCGCGTGCGGCACCGGAACGGTGATTACCAGTGGTTTCATGCCCGCGGTCAGGCCATGTGGGACCAGCTTGGCCAGGCCACGCGGATCGCCGGATCGGTCTCGAACGTCATGGAACGCTATCGCGCCGAGCAGCAATTGCGCGAAGCGAAAGAGACTGCCGAAGGCGCGAATCGCGCTAAAAGCGAGTTCTTGGCCAATATGAGCCATGAGATCCGCACGCCCATGACGGCGATCTTAGGTTTCGCAGACGTGATCTTCGAAAATGGGCTGACCTCGGACAACGCCGAGCCCTTGCAAATTATCAAGCGCAATGGCGAACACCTGCTGGAAATCATCAACGATATTCTCGATCTATCGAAGATCGAAGCTGGCAAGCTGCAATTAGAGGAAGTCGCCTGCTCGCCCAGCCAGATCGTCATCGACGTCGCCAGTTTGATGCGCGTCCGCGCCGACGCCAAAGCCTTGCCCCTGAGCGTTGAATTCCGCGGCCCCATGCCAGCCGCGATCCGCACCGACCCAATGCGTCTGCGACAGATCCTCATAAACCTGGTAGGTAACGCCATCAAGTTTACCGAAGTGGGTGAAATTCGGATCGTGGTCCAAGTAGACGCGACCGAGAAAAAACAGCCTCGGCTGCAAATCGAAGTGATCGACTCGGGCATCGGCATGCGCAGCGAGCAACTCGCCAAAATCTTCCAGCCGTTCGCCCAGGCCGATAGTTCTACGACGCGACGTTTCGGCGGGACCGGCTTGGGACTATCAATCAGCAAGCGGCTGGCGGATGTGCTCGGCGGCACGATCTCGGTCCGCAGCGATCCTGGCCACGGCAGCCGGTTCATCCTGACCGTGGCGACGGGACCGCTTGACAGTATCTCGCACATTGCCGATGTGCAGAATCCGCTGCCTGACGCAGTGGCGGCGTCCGAGCCGCGGGCTTTGCCTGCAAATCGACGTTGCAAGGTGCTCTTGGCCGAAGACGGTCCCGACAATCAGCGACTCATCGCTTATGTGGTACGGAAATATCGCGCCGATGTCACGATTGCCGACAATGGGCAAATGGCGGTCGATCTCGTGCTGGCAGCGGAAGATTCCGGCGATCCGTTTCATGTCGTTCTGATGGATATGCAAATGCCCGTCCTCGACGGCTACGGTGCCACGCAAAAACTGCGCGAAGCAGGTTTCGCCGGAACTATCGTGGCTCTTACAGCGCATGCCATGGGCGGCGACCGCGAGAAGTGTCTGGCCGCAGGCTGCAACGACTACTCGATGAAACCGATCGATCGTGCGAGCTTGTACAGAGTCATCGCACGCTGCGCCGTTCCCACCACTGCCCCCACGGACCCGGCCGAATCGCTGGCCAGCGCGTAGTAAGTGACTCTTGGTCACTCGTCATAAGCTACGGGCCGAAATACGGAGTCAGCAATCCTCGAGCAAGCAGCAAGCGGATGCTCGCAATGCTCGCCGTGCGACGGGCTTGTATCGAGCGACGTTTACTCCATGCACCGCGCAGGCCGCGCAACGCGTCCCATTTGGCACGCAGAATCAATCGTCCCCGCCCCCGCAGGGCGAACCATAGCACCGTGGCAAGATTCAATGCCAGGTGCTGGGGCAAATACAACCAAAACAATGGTCCCGGCATGTTCTTGACGTACGTCCAGACCAGGTTGCGATGTCCGTAGTAGACGCAAAAGTCACTCTGCCTCACGGTGCTGGCCGAGCCGACATGCCGCGCGATTGCCTCGGCAACATATAGCCCTCGGTGGCCGGTCAACTGCAAGCGAAAGCTCAAGTCGACATCTTCGTAGAAGCAAAAATAGTCCTCGTCGAAGCAATCGATGGCAATGAGCGCTTCACGTTTGTATAGCGCGGCGGCGGCGCAGGCGCCGAGCGTAGGAGTTGAACTGCTGCTGGCCGTCGCGGGCTGCCCCCAATCCCTTCGCCAGGCCCGACCACTGACGTGGTAGACGTCCCCCGTCCCGTCGAGCCGGGTGGGTTCGGTCGCCGAAAGCAATCGGCAGGAAAAGAAGTCGCAATCGGGCCGCCGCATCGCGGCATCGAGCAGCCGCTCGAGCCAGTCGGGCTCGACATACGCGTCGGCATTCACGAGCGCTACATAGCGGCAATTGTCGAGCGATCGGATCGCCAGGTTATTGCCCCCAGCGAAACCAAGATTCCGACCGGCGTGCAGAATCTCTACATTGGCGTAGCTGGCCGAAGCGCCGGTCAGCGAATCGTCCGTGCTGGCGTTGTCGACTACGATCACGCGGCGGGGCGATCGTGTCTGGCGGCCCAGTGCCTGCAGGCACATCCGCAAATGCGGTCCGGAGTTGTAATTGACGATAACCACGGCCACGTCGGCGGATGCCAAAGCGCCATGTCCCTGGCCGGATCGTGCGAGTGCCGGAGTTGCTGCGGCGGCTTTGATCATGGGCTCCGAGTCGCGATCCATCGCGGCACACTGCAGTCGTACACCATGACAAGCGGCTGGCGCGTTTAGCCTGCCTTACGCAAGGTCGGTCGCGCCAACTTGGCTGACTCCTCGGCAATGCGGCGTAGATAGTCGCCATAACTATTCTTCAAAGGCGCCGCCAAGGCGAGCAGCTGCTCGCTGGTGATGAAGTCCATGTGATGCGCCACCTCTTCCAAGCAGGCAATTTTCAAGCCTTGGCGCTGCTCGACGGTTTCGATGAAGTTCGCCGCCTGAATCAACGATTCGTGCGTCCCGGTATCGAGCCACGCAAACCCCCGGCCAAAGCATTCGACGTGCATCGATTTTTTCGCCAGATAAACCCGATTCACGTCCGTGATTTCCAATTCGCCGCGGGCTGAGGGGCGCAGGTTGGCGGCGAT
This sequence comes from Pirellulales bacterium, assembly GCA_036490175.1. Taxonomy (NCBI): domain Bacteria; kingdom Pseudomonadati; phylum Planctomycetota; class Planctomycetia; order Pirellulales; species Pirellulales bacterium. The sequence goes on from DASXEJ010000311.1 coordinate 21,473, forward strand.
GTCGACGACTTGATTGTCGTAGAAGTAAAGGCCCGTCACGGCCAGGTTCGATCGCGGTTGGGCTGGCTTCTCTTCGAGCGCGATGGCGGTTCCGTTAGCATCCAAATCCACGACGCCATATCGCTCGGGGTCCTTGACCGGATAAGCGAAGACTGTGGCGCCATCGCGACGGCTGGCAGCGCGGGCGAGCATTGCCTGAAAGCCGTGTCCATAGAAGATGTTGTCTCCCAACACCAGCGCAACGTGATCGTTGCCAACAAACTCGCGTCCGATGATAAAGGCCTGGGCCAGCCCCTCGGGACGTGGTTGCACGGCGTACGAGATATCAATACCCAATCGGGCGCCGTCGCCCAACAGGCGCTCGAAGTTGCCAATGTCCTCAGGCGTCGAGATCACGAGGACGTCGCGGATGCCGGCCAGCATCAACGCCGACAGCGGGTAGTAAATCATCGGTTTGTCGTAAACCGGAAGCAGCTGCTTGCTGACGACCGTGGTGACCGGGTACAAGCGCGTTCCCGATCCGCCCGCCAGAATGATTCCCTTACGACAATATGTATTGTGCATTTCAGACACTCGCGGTGAGAGTTCCCAGACGCTCGCGGCGATACGAGCCGCTGGTAACGCGTTCGACCCAGCGACGATTCGCCAAATACCAATCCACTGTCAGCGCTAATCCCGTTTCAAAGTCTTGTAGCGGTCGCCATCCCAGATCGCGGTGGATCTTCGATGCGTCGATCGCGTAGCGACGATCATGCCCCGGCCGGTCTGTCACGTGCGTGATCAACGAGCGGCACGGCGCGTGCGCCAATTCCGGCAGCCGACTGTCGACCAACTCACTGATCGCGTTGACGATCGCCAGGTTGGCCCGTTCGCAATCGCCACCAATGTTGTAGGTCTCGCCGGGAGAGGCAGCGGCCAGGACGAGCCGAATCGCCCGGCAATGATCCTCGACGAACAGCCAATCGCGCACTTGTTGTCCATCGCCATAGACAGGCAGTGGCTTGCCCTCAATGGCGTTGAGGATCATCAAGGGAATCAATTTTTCCGGAAACTGATAGGGCCCGTAGTTGTTCGAGCAGTTGGTGATCAGCGTCGGCAAGCCGTAGGTGTGGTGATAGGCGCGAACAAAGTGATCGCACGAAGCCTTGCTGGCCGAGTACGGCGAGTTTGGTGCGTAGGGTGTTGTCTCGTGAAACTTTCCCGTCTTCCCCAGCGAGCCGTACACTTCGTCCGTTGATACTTGCAGAAAGCGAAAACGCGCCTGCTCGCGCTGGGGCAGATCATTCCAATAGGCACGTGCCGCCTCGAGCAATTGAAATGTGCCGACGACATTGGTCTGCACAAATTCAGCAGGACCGTCGATCGAGCGATCCACGTGCGACTCTGCTGCGAAATTCACGATCGCCCGCGGCTGATACTCGTCGAGCAATCGCGCCACCGTGGCCCGATCGCAGATGTCGCCTTGCACGAAGCGATGGCGCGGATGATCCTCTACTTGTTCCAGCGAATCGAGATTGCCGGCATACGTCAGCTTGTCGAGGTTGACGATGCAATCCGCTTCTTCGTGCAACCATTGCCGCACGAAGCAGCTGCCAATAAAACCTGCGCCACCTGTGACCAGCACGGTTGACATCGAAAGGAACTCCTGCCGGAGTGAACCGGCACGTATCTCTGGGGTCGATTTCGCGGCGACCAGTGTGTTTGAGGGACCACGGCGCGCCGACGAATTAAAGCGGGAAAGTTTTATAGCAGCCGACAATCGAAGCCGGCAAGACGAGTGTCGACCCGATAATCGTACCGCGCAATTCGACCGCCGAAAACTGCGCCACCGAAAACTGCTCTAGACTATGTCGGTCGGTTTTGGCAGAAATGTCCGCGCGAGCTACTTCGCATCTCTGCGCAAAATTTCTAGGCGCGGCGCCGACGGGCGCTGCTAGCACATCATGAAGATCACCGAGACCGACCTGCCCGGCGTCCGCATCATCGAACCGCGCGTCTTTCGCGATGAGCGGGGCTATTTTCTCGAGACTTGGAGCCAAGCGCGGTATCAGGAAGCCGGCCTGCCCGAGAACATGTTGCAGGACAACCTTTCGTGGTCGCGCCGCGGTGTGTTGCGAGGATTGCACTTTCAGCATCCGTCGAGCCAAGGCAAATTGGTGCAAGTGCTAGCAGGCCAGATCTTCGACGTCGTCGTGGACGTGCGGCTAGGCTCGCCGCATTTTGGACGTTGGATCGGTGTCGATCTATCGCTGGAAAACAACCGCCAACTGTATATTCCCGAGGGCTTCGCCCACGGCTTCTGTGTCGTCTCGGCCACGGCGCTGGTGACCTATAAGTGCAGCGAAGTCTATCGTCCTGATTGCGAGGTGGGCGTGGCCTGGAACGATCCACGGATTGGCGTTCGCTGGCCCATTGCCAGTCCCATTATCTCCCCCAAGGACGCGGCCCTGCACAACCTGCACGATCTGACGGCCGACTTGTTGCCACAGTACTCGCAATTCGCGGACCACGAGCCGGTTACTCGAAAGCGCGCGCACGCCGCTTGATGCGTGTGACCAATGACAAATGACGCGATTTAGCGGCGAGTTCGGATAGCACGTGCCGACGAATCGCGAAGTTGTCCGCAAGAGATTCAAAACTCGGAGCACCTAATTCGTGACGGCTTACGTGTCGGAGATTTGGCGGTTACGGCACTTTTGGTTGGCGCTGGTGCGCGTCGATCTGCGCCGCTGCTATCGCCATTCGATTCTCGGCCTGGGATGGTCGCTGTTGTTGCCGCTGTCGATGACCGTTGTCTTATGCACGGTCTTCGCCACCCTGTTCGACGTCGAGGTGCGTACTTTTGCGCCTTACCTGCTGGCAGGCTTGACCGTCTGGAACTTCGTCACCTCGGTCATGACGCAGGGGTGCCAGTCTTTCCTTCAGGGCGAGTCTTACATTCGCCAGCACCCTGCGCCGCTGGCGATCTATCCGTTACGCGCTACCCTGGGTGCTAGCATTCATCTGTTGGCGGGGCTGGCAGTGGTGTTGGGATTGGTGTGGTGCCTGAGCGGGTTTGCCAACGTTCCGGTGCTCATCAGTCTGCTGCCGACATTGCTGCTGCTGTTTTGCTTCGCCTGGTCGTTGGCCGTTTGTATGGGCGTGCTGAACGTGCTGTTTCAAGACATCCAGCACCTGATTCAAGTACTGCTGCAAGTGGTCTTCTACCTGACGCCGATCATGTACCCGGCCAAAGTGCTGCGCGATCGCGGCCTGACCTGGGTGGTAGCCTGGAACCCGCTGTCCGCTTTTTTGGAATTGGTTCGCGCACCCTTGGTCAATGCCGAACTTCCTTCGTTATCGGCCTATACGATTGCCACGGCCACCGTCCTGATAGCCGGTGCGGGGGCCTGCTTGCTGCTGGCCAGATTCGAACGTCGGATGATTTTCTACTTATAACCGGCTCGTTCCGCGACTCGTAATCGTAGGCCAGACGGCTGCCAGACGAAAAACTCGGATCGCTTAAGATATTTCGCATTCATCGAATCGCAGCTGTGCTGGCATGGGAGCCTGAATCTGCATGACGCTGATTTCGCTGGAAAAAGCCGGCCTCGAATTCACCGTCCGCAGGCACGGGCGAATCAGCCTGAAAGAATACTTGCTGACCGGCATGTTCCGACGCCGCAGCGAGAATCGGTTCATCGTGCGCGCGCTGAATAACATCAACCTATCGATCAACGAGGGAGAACGGGTCGGCATCATCGGACACAACGGCGCCGGCAAGAGTACGCTGCTCAAGCTCATGGCCGGCATCTACCCGCCGACCTCGGGCACGCGTTCCGTCAAAGGACACGTTAGTTCCTTGTTCGACATTGCCCTGGGGTTCGAGTTGGACGCGACCGGCTGGGAAAACATCCAATATCGCGGTTACTTGCTCGGCGAGACTCCCCGCTCGATCCGCGCCAAGATGCAGCCCATCGCCGAGTTCAGCGAGCTTGGCCGTTTTCTCGATATTCCGGTGCGTTACTATTCCGCGGGCATGCTGGTGCGGCTGGCATTTTCGATCTCCACGGCGATCGAACCCGACATCCTGATCGTCGACGAAGTGCTCAGTGCCGGAGATTTGGAGTTTCAGGCCAAGGCGCGGACGCGTATGCGGGCTTTGATCTCGAAGGCCCGGGCCGTCATCGTCGTTAGCCATGACATGCAGTCGCTCGCGCAGCTGTGCGATCGCGTATTGTGGCTCGATCACGGCACGATTCGCCTGGACGGTCCTACCGACGAAGTCATCGAAGCGTATACCGAGCAAGTTACGTCGGGTGCGTGTAGCCACGCGGCCTGAACCGGCGCAGGCCCCTTGCCCGAGAGTCCCTATGAATGCCCCTCATCATCTCGGGCTCGCCCTCGTTCGCTCGATATTCCGTAGGCCATCGAAGGTGTTTGCCACGGGAGCGATAGCGGCCCCATCCCGACGATGGCAGACTCCTGCCCCTTACACTATCGCAACGGCAACCGATCGGCCCGAGACGTTCACTGGCACCCCGCAGCTCGGCACGAGCGAGACGAATGCGCTGCCCGATGCCGAAGCCACGCGTGGCACGCGATCGCACGTCGACTTCCTGCGGGATATTCACGCGCTGCTTTCACCCAGGTTTTATCTGGAAATCGGCGTGCGCCACGGCGCCAGCTTGGCGCTCGCCACAGGACACGCGTTGGGCGTGGACCCAGCTCCCGAAATCAGCGTTCCGCTCTCGAACCAAGTCGAAGTCCTCGCGGCAACCAGTGACGATTTCTTCGCCGGCAGTGCCGACGAACTGCTTTCGAAACCGATCGATCTGGCATTCATCGATGGAATGCACTGGTTTGAATTCGCGCTGCGCGATTTCATCAATATCGAGCGACGCGCCCATGCCGCGACCGTGATCGTGTTTGATGATGTTTTTCCGGTCCATCGCTTGCAAGCCGAACGGAACCGGCAAACACGCGTCTGGACTGGCGACGTGTGGAAGATCATCACCTGCTTGCGGCGCGTCCGTCCGGACCTGTTGCTGATCCCGTTCGACACGTTTCCGACGGGAATGTTACTGGTGGCCGGCCTGAACCCCGACAGTCATCAACTTGCCGACCAATACGATGCGATCGTGCGCGAGCTTGTCGACAACGATAGCGGCGCCGTGCCCGACGATGTGCTAGAGCGTTCCGGCGCCTGGGCGGCGGATGACAGCCGGATCGCCAAGTTGCTTGGCACGCTCCGTCAGCACCGCGATGCGGACTCCCCAACGGCGGTATCCCTGGCGCTCGACGCGTGGCGAACAGAGCATAGTCGCTGACGCAGCCCGGAGTGTGTGTGCCTATGTCGCGGATTCGCCTATCGATCGTCGTTATCGCGTATAACATGGCGCGCGAGATCCCGCGCACGATCCGTTCGCTGTCTCCCCAAATGCAGCGAGAAATATCTGCTGACGACTACGAGATCATCATCGTCGACAATGGCTCGAAGGACGCGGTCGACGAACACGCCTGCTCGCAATGGGGTGGCAACCTGCGGTTCATCTGCGTGCAAAATCCGCAGGCTTCGCCCACGGTCGCCATTAACCGGGGGATTGCAGAGGCACGCGGCGACTTGGTTGGCGTGATGATCGATGGCGCACGCATGGCCTCGCCAGGCTTGCTCGCTAACGCCCTGCGGGCTGCCAAACTGTGCCCGCGGCCTGTGATCGCCTCGCTCGGCTTTCATCTCGGGACCGAGGTGCAGATGCAGAGCGTCCTAAAGGGTTACGACCAACAGGCCGAGGACAAACTGCTCGACAGCGTCGAGTGGTTTGCCGATGGATATAGGCTGTTCGACATCTCTGTTTTTGCCGGATCGTCGGCCCAGGGCTGCTTTCAGCCCATTTCGGAATCGAATGCGCTTTTTTTGCCCACCGGGTTATGGAAAGTGCTGGGCGGATTTGACGAACAGTTTGTCTCGCCCGGCGGCGGCCTGGTGAACCTGGACACTTATGTCCGCGCCTGCGAGTTGCCAGGCAGCCAATTGATCATACTCTTGGGCGAGGGAACCTTTCATCAAGTACACGGCGGCGTCGCCACCAACAACCGAGTTTTGCCGTGGCAAGAGTTTCACGCGGAATACGTGCGCCTGCGCGGCAAGGACTACGCGCCCCCTACCGCACGGCCGTGGCACTTTGGTCAAATCCAACGGCCCGCGATGAAGTCCATCGAGTTGTCGGCCCAGTTGGCTGGCAACCGCGTCTAAACCGGCCGATGTAATCACGCCCAGCGCACTGCGCTAGCGGCTGACATGCAGAACCTGCCGGGCCATGCGGTACATGGGCCGCACTCCGGGCACGCTCGCCAGCACCCTGACCGCCGCATTGCGCGATAGGGTCGCCTCGGCCCGTGCCA
>DASXEJ010000312.1 GCA_036490175.1 Pirellulales bacterium
GATCACTCAGCCATTTCTTCCTCGTTTCGAAGGCGCCTTGGTGCTGTTCGTCCTGCTGGGATTGTTGGCGCTGCGATTTTGGCGCGGCGCCACCAACTTTCAGGGACATACCCGCGCCGTCGCGCAGGCCATTGCCGAGGCGCTCAGGCACGAGGCACAGAGCGCACAAACTGCTGCCGTCGATGATCATGTCGCCGAGGGAAATCCGATTTTGGTCGGGCTTGGCTCCCCGGTCTCGGTGGAGCTGGCCCCCCATTGCGCCGCGATCGGACGAACATTGGCCGAGGTCAATCTACGCGGTGTCACGGGTGCTACCGTGTTGGCGATTCGCCGGGGAGAGACTGTTGTGCCAGTCCCCTCGGGCAACGAACGATTGCTCGCCGGAGATATCCTGGCCGTTGCTGGTCAAGAGAAGGCGATCGAAGCCGCGCGCGAACTTCTGAAAAGCAGCGGCTAAAGACTTCTCCTGCGTTCCTCATTGCAGCGCCTACTACCCGCTGTGCAATTGCGCAGCAAGCGCACGATATCGGCTGCGCAGTTCCAGCGTATTCCACCCCAGATACAAATTGGCTCCCAGAGAACCAAAAAGCACGATTACCGTTCCGAGTAGCGGCAGCCACGGCTTGCTCTCAGGCGGAGCGGGCGGGTCAGACTTGTCTGCACCGCTAGTCCCCCTGGGCGGGATGCTTGGCGCGGCGGCGGCCGCAGTACCCGATGCGGCCATATCGTGCGAAGCGTTGGGATCGTGCTTATCTTCGGCAGGCGGAGCCGGCACCTTGACGGGCAACGCTGTCCCTGCGGAATCGGAGTTTGTTTTTGACTCGTGGCCGATCGACGGTCGCGCCCCCGAGAACGCAAAGCCTTTCTTGGCGCGCTCGACATTACTTACAGCGCCAGCCTCATCCCCAGCGGCATTGGCGGTGCCGGCATGCGCTGCCGCAGGGCTTTCCATGTAACCTGCCATTCGCGGTGTCATTGCCGGTGGGCTGGGATCCGGCTCTAGCACCGGTGGCGGAGTAACCTCGGCAGTAGATCGCGCGTCGGCGCCCGTTGGCGGGGAGGCGATCGTTCCAGGCCCCGGAAGCGTAGAAGCGACAGTCCCCTTCGGGCCTGCGGTCGGAGAAGCAGCGGGCGATTCGTCGATCGCCGCGGGCGTAAAAGGGGCGGGTTCTCCCTCGTGCGGAATTTTGGCGTTGCCGACCGTGATTTTGTAACTGCGCATCCCTCGCAGATTTGCCGGCAACTCGCTACCGATCGCCTGCCCGTCTTTGAGCATATCGAGCATTTGTGGCTCGATCTGAATGATGTATTCGAAGCCGCCATCCGGCCGGGGTTGCCACCCAATGTCGATAGACACGACGGTTGCCGCCACCAATGCCAAAACACCATTCATCGCCAGGCTCCTTGCGCGGTTCAAACGGCCGCCAGAGATGGACTTCGGACGGCAGGCTGAAATCTTCTGGTTCGCATGCGCCTACGAAAACGCGCAAAGAACACCCTCTAAGATTACCCCGCAGACCAACTTTCGGCCAGGAAGACGGTCAATCACCCGCGTAACGGCCTGATGGACGGTCCGTGTCTGTTGAAGTATACGGTCGGTCTCGTTAGGTCGTGGGCAATCCTGGTCTATCCAGGTGCGGCTGCGCCGGATCGTCTAGCGCCATCAACTCAGTGTGCAGCATGTGCAGTAGCGCTTGCAGGAATGCCATACCCATCGGGCCCACGAAGATGCCAATCGGGCCCAATGCCTTGATGCCTCCTAAGATGCTCAATAAGGCCAACAAGGGGTGCAACTTCGACTGCCCGTGCAGCACCATAGGCTTGATGATGTTGTCGATCATCGAGACCACCAAGGCGCCGTAGATAGCCAGTGCCACCGCGGCCGTGGTTCGTTGATCGTAAAACAACAGCCACACACTACATGCTCCCCAAACTGCCGCGGCGCCGACGAACGGTATCATGGCCAGTAACATCGTCACGACCGTCAGCAGGAACACGCTTTCGAAGCCGGCAAAAAAGTAGCCGATGCTGGCCAGCAGCCCTTGCGCGAACGCCGATAGGAGCGTGGCCAGTACGACGGCGCGGCTGATCGTAGAGAATTCGTTCAGCAGCTGTTCTTCGTAGCGGTCATCCAGCGGCGAAAGGTGCATTAGCGCGCGGATCATCGCTGGACCATCGGCTAGAAAATAATAGAGCGAAAGGATCATCACGCCGACCCCCACGATCAGGCCACCGGTCCCCAGCGCTAGCGGCGTGGCCATTTGCCGCAGTTCGCCTAAGAGGGCGAGGATCTGGTCGTCACTGGGATTCAATTGGCGGCGCAGCCACGCCACCGTCTGCGAACCGAGCAATGAATCACGGAACGTGCCGAAGGCCGACATCACGCCGGGCACGGCAGAGGTAAACTCCGGCGCGCCTGGAGAGGGCTGTTCCAACGCTTTGGTCTGTTTGTCGAGCGCTTGCCAGGATGTGGCGATGTGCTCTCTGGCTTCGACCGTAAAGCTACGGTCGTCATTCTGCGGATCGCTCAAGGCCAATTGATCGTAAATAACCTGCTCTTCGTGGCGCAACTTTTCGACCATCGGCGACAGCCGCTCGGCTGTCCCGTCCTGCTGTCGGCTCCAGAATTCGATTTGTTCCAGATCATCCGACATTTCCTTGAGCGTGTCTTGCACCTGTTGCGCCGGCATTTCCAAGTGGAACTCGCGCCGCAATTCGCTCAGACGCTCGCGCACAATCTCGGGCTTAAGTTCGGTCGCCAGCGAGAACGCCTCGACCGCGGCACGCGTCAGGATTAACAAAGTCGGGATCAGCACGATCAACAGGATCGCAGCCGTGGTCAGGCCGGCCGCTACCCGATCGTGCCCGGCCGAGCGCGCGATAAACCACTTGTGCAGTGGGCGAAAGATCACGGTCAGCACCAGCGCCAGAAACATCGGCAACAGAAAGCTGGACATCACCATGAACGACAGTGCCCCGACCAAAACCACCATGGTCACGAGCACGATAAACGACACGATACGCGACATGCCGAGGCCTCCTTGCGCACTACGAAAGCGAATCGAGTGGCCGCATTGTACAAGATTGTGGGCCATCGGCAGTAGATGGCACCAACAAGCACCGGCCATCACGGCCGATTCGACGGGCTCAAGAGGCACCGGACCGGCGAAATGCAGTTTTTTCAAGCGCAAAACAATTGTCGCGCCGCGTTTGCCTTGTTCGGTTTCGGCGGGCGAGGCACAATGGCGACCGCGCTGGCGTTTGCGGCATCGACAGTTTTCAGGAGACGTGATGACAACCGGCCGAAGCCGTGCCAAACGAGCCGCCGTTGCCGCGGTCAAGCTCGCGCTGGTCACGGCCGTACTATGGGGCATGCACCGCACGATTCAAGCGGCCCTCGCCGACCTGGAGGGGCACCATTGGAACGTTCGTTCGCTGCGGCCGGGTTGGTTGATCGTGTCGGGCGTCGCGTATCTGGCTGGGCTATTCCCCTCGACCTTGTTTTGGCATCGGTTGCTGCGTCTCTTTGGTCAGCCGGCCCCACTGGCTCGGACGATACGCTCCTGGTATGTCGGCAGCTTGGGCAAGTACGTTCCTGGCAAAGCGACGGTCATCGTCTTGCGGACGGCGCTGTTACGCCGTGATGGAGTGGGCATCGCGGTATCGACCGCCACGATCTTTTACGAGACGTTGACGACGATGGCCGCCGGCGCTTTCGTCGCCGGAGCAATCTTGCTCATTACCGCACGCGATAAGTGGCAACTCGTAGTCTTCTCGATTGCACTGATGGTATTGGCCGGGGCTCCGACGATCCCGGTCGTCTTCAAGCGGCTGGCACGCCTGGCGGGCATCGAGCGCGCGGCACCCGACGCCATCAACAAGCTCGACCATCTCGGCTGGCGCGCGCTGGGGCAAGCGTGGTTCGGGATAGCCGGTGGATGGTGCCTGGTGGGAGTTAGCGTTTGGGCTGCGCTTTGCGCGAGCGCCGGCGAGGAGTCGCATGCCGTGCCGTACGAAGTTGCCCTCTCGATCGCGGCCGGAGCACTGTCGGTTGTGGCAGGTTTCGTTTCATTTATTCCTGGCGGCCTGGTAGTTCGCGATGCCGTGATGCTGGAATTATTGGCGCCGGCGGTCGGCACGGGCCCGGCCTTGGTCTGTGCGCTCGTGGCACGGCTCGTTTGGCTACTGTCGGAAGTCCTGATTTCGATTATTCTATATCCTGTGGGCCGAACCTCCGGAACGCGGCAGGGCGATAGGTCCTAGACTTGGGTCATGACCGTATGGTTTCGAGTTTGCGGATTGCCTGTCCACACCCTCGCGAGAGTGCAGAATTCACAGCAATATTTGATTTGCCGACGCGGTGGTAACCGTTAAAAGATAGTGATTTTATGGCACTCCTGGGCGAGCCAGCAGTGGCGCCCGCGTAGCGAGACGCTTGGTACTGGGGCATGACACATTACCAGACCATTGCAACCATCAGGCAAAGGCATTAGACCCGCACGAACTCGTTCCTACCTCACTTGCCACCCGCCAGACATTCAACCGAGCCTGTCAGCATGCTGTCTACCGTTATTCCGGTATTGAACGAGGTCGACAGCCTCGCGGCATTGCACCAGGAACTGGCCGAAGTTGCGACGGCCGAACAGATCGATATCGAGATCATCTTCATTGACGATGGTTCGACCGACGGTTCCTGGGAGGTAATTGCAAGACTGGCTGCGGCCGATCCGCGCGTGCGCGGCATCCGCTTTCGACGCAATTTTGGCAAGGCCGCGGCGCTGAGCGCTGGCTTTCACGCCTCACGCGGGGACCGCATCGTCACGCTCGATGCCGACTTGCAAGACGATCCGCACGAGATTCCGCGTTTCCTCAATCATATGGACCTGGGTTTCGATGTCGTCAGCGGCTGGAAACAAACCCGGCACGACCCCTGGCACAAGGTGCTGCCCTCGCGGGTTTTCAATTGGATGGTCAGTGCTATGACCGGTGTCAGTCTGCACGACCACAATTGCGGCATGAAGTCATATCGCCGCGAGATTTTCGACGAGGTCCGACTTTACGGAGAGCTGCATCGCTTTGTGCCGGTGCTGGCCCACGCTCGCGGGTTCAAAGTCAGTGAACTGGTCATTCAGCATCGGCCGCGCCGATTCGGGCAGTCGAAGTATGGTGTGCAACGTATCGTGAAGGGATTTCTCGATCTGCTGACCGTGAAATTTCTGACCGGATTCGGCCAACGCCCACAACATCTGTTGGGCACGCTGGGTCTGTTCTGTTTCCTGGTTGGGGGCTTGGGGCTGACCTATCTTTCGATCTATTGGCTGCGGACACAGATGTATCCTGAGTTGGGGCTGCCACCGCTGCACGAGCGACCCGCCACGCTCTATTCGCTCGGCGCGCTATTACTTGGCGGGCAGCTGATGTCGATCGGGTTTCTGGCCGAATTGATCACCGCTTATCAGGGACGCGACACAGACACCTACTCGATCGCCGAAGAAACCCCATCGCGCGAGCAACCGGCCGGAAAGAGTTTGCATGAACGCTCCGCCTGACAATGACTCGTCCCAGCTGCGGTGGGGCATCTATTGGTTGCTAATCGCCATAGCCACTGGCGGCATCCTGGGGCGGATCCTGGCGGTGGATTCTCTCGACTACATTCGGCTTGAGCAGCGCCTTAAGAGCGAAGGTCGCAGAGATTGGCAAAAGCAGCGCCCTTTTCTCAGCGCCAATGACCGTAGTCGTTGGGCCACGGTGCGTGCTTTGGTTGAGCAGGGCACCTATGCGATCGACGACATCGTATCCCAACCGAATTGGGACACGATCGACATGGTGAAGCACGACGATCAGGGGCGCGCCGCGCCCGCTCCCGACGAAGGGCACCTGTATTCCAGCAAGCCGCCGTTATTTCCCACGCTGATGGCGGGGGAGTATTGGCTGATCGTGAAGCTCACCGGCTGGACGCTGGCTACCCACCCATTTGCCATCGGCCGCTTCATGATCGTGACGATCAACCTGCTGCCGCTGGTGATCTATTTCATTCTGTGGGGTCGGATGGCCGATCGCTTGGGAACCACCGATTGGGGGCGCATCTTCACAATGGCCTGCGCCACGTTTGGCACCTTTCTTTCCACGTTTGCCGTCACGATCAATAATCATCTGCCGGCCGCGGTGACCGCGCTCGCGACCGTGCTCATGTGCGTGCGGATCACGATCGACGGTGAGCGTCGGTTGTGGTATTTGGCGCTGGCTGGCTTTCTGGCCGCCTTCACCGTCACCCACGAGTTGCCGGCGCTATCGCTGTTCGCCGCCGTGACGGCGCTGGTGGCGTGGCATGCACCGCGCCGGACGATATTCGCGTTCGTGCCCGCTGCGTTGATTGTGGTGGCCGCGTCGTTTGGCACCAACTACGTGGCGCATCACACCTGGACCATGCCCTATGCGCACCGCGACCAGGACGATCCGACGGACAACTGGTACGCCTTCGAATATATGAAGGATGGCAAGGTGCGCGAGAGCTATTGGACCCATCGCGAAGCCCGCAGCCCGATCGACCAGGGCGAGGAATCCATGGGCCGCTATGCCCTGCATGTGCTCGTTGGACACCATGGAATTTTCTCACTTTCGCCGATCTGGCTCTTGACCATTCCTGGCTTAGTTGCCCTGTGCTTCAGCGCCGAGCGCGGTTGGCGGCAATGGGGCCTATTAATCGCGGCGGTGTCGATCGTGTGCGTGGCGTTTTACATCTACCAACCGCTCGATAACCGCAACTACGGTGGCATGACGAGCGGCTTCCGCTGGGCCTTCTGGATGGCGCCGCTGTGGCTCATGGCGGCGCAGCCCGTCGCCGACTGGGCGGGGCAGCGCCGGTGGTCGCAAATTTTGGCTGCAACATTGTTGGGTCTTTCCGTCATGTCTGTGGCCTATCCGACCTGGAATCCATGGACCCAACCATGGTTATGGGATGCGCTCGAAACCTTCCCCATGTAACGCCGAATGCGGTCGCTCGCGCTCGACAACGCGCAACACACGGAACCGTTATCGAGGGCAGCGTGGTTATATGCCGGCTGGCGGCGCCGTGTGTGATAGGTCGGTCCAGAATTGCCGATCGGTGCGCTTCTTCGAGGCCTGGAACTCCTGATGCTCGGCCAGCACCTCGGCGCTTTCGACGATGTGGCGTGCTTCTTCGCTTAGATGGGGTGCGAAGACCTTCGGCAGCCAGTATCGGAACCACGTGGAGTCGTCGAAACAGACCCTGGCGATAATGGCGTGGTTGCGCCACACGCCATCCCACGTCGTCTCATAGGGGAATGACCTTTGAAATCGATGCCGCGCGAGCGGACCCGCAAAGTGCAGAATGCGGATTCCCTTGAAGAAGGATTTCACGACCAGCGAGGCTTCCGACGCGCCCCAGCCGCCGAGGGATCTGCTCCAGGCGATCTCAGGGTACAACGACCTGGGCATAAGATAGGGCGGAGCCCGCAGGGCACTCACAGGCGAAATCCCTGGTAACTGGAACCACTGCCGCCAGCGAGCGGAGAAATATCCGTTTGTCGGGCAAAGCTGAAAGTTGGCACCGTGCAACCGCCAGCCGACGAGACCGTATCCCTTGATATCGGGCGAAACGATGGCACGCTGCTCGATCGCTACTTCGGCGCAACGATCGAGACAGCCGCGGCCCAGGCGGTGGTGCCCATCGAGATAGCACAACACATCGCCCGTTGCTGCGCGAGATCCCTCGTCGCGAGAATATGCCACACCGATACGCTGCTCGTGTCGGATAACGCGGATCAAGTCTGTAGCCACCGCCAGACAGGACCCATCGACGGAGCCGTCGTCGACGACAATCACTTCGCACAGTCCTCTGGTATTTTCAACCAGCGAATTCAGCGTACGACGCAGTTCCTCGCCTTCGTTGTGGGCCGTGACAATAGCGGAGATGCTCGGGATCGTCACGTCAAAGGCACCTGCTCACCATCAGCGTGTGCCTGCCTTAGCTGGCTAACGGAGGAAGAAATAAATCGCTGCGCCACCCAGCGCGATGATCGCAATTAGCAGCGCCCACGTGCGCCGGTCAGATAAGAAAGAATAGCTACCGGGGGTCGTATTGGGGCCAGGCATAATAAGACTTTCGATTACAGATTTTGAATGGTCCAACAGTACAATTCGGACGGCCACGGGCAACTCTTTGCGGGTAGGGCAGTTGAGGCGCTCAGATTCTTGGCTGCGCGGGCCTTAGTATAAGCCTTACCAATAACCTTGGCGTGAGGCGTGTCGTCAAGATCCGCCGGAGGCCCACCGGAAGGCTGGTCGAGATCTATCTCGTTGACGATATCGAGCGAAATGGCTGTGATTGGAGCGTGAGTTGAAATGTAGTCTTTCATGAACTGACAGACCTTCACGAGGTCATTATAAATGGCGTCGGTATCGACGCCGGCGGCGGTGCTGTCGACTCCCAATGACAGACAATACGCTGGCGGACCCGCGTTGCTGACCAGACGTATAAAAAAGAATGCGGCCATATCAACGGCGACAGGTGGGCTCGTTGGGACCTCCGGCGACACGGTTCGCCGGAAGAGTTTCAACCCCGAGACGGTTTCCGTTTTGCTCGGGTGCCGATCTCCCATTTTCGCTGTGACACGGCTAACATTCAGATGCCGATATCGCTTCGGAAAGCTGCCTTGCAGCAGTGTTAATGACGCCGACAAATAGCGCGGGTTAGCGATGGTGACTTCGTCCCAGTTATTGGGCAGCGTCGGAGACGCCATCATAGCATCCTTCGTATTGTGGATTGTTTACGACGTTGTTAGTCCACACTTTTGGAAAGAATCGTATGAGCGATGCGAAAACCAATTGAGTACTGCAAATCTCCTGACAAGGCCGGCCGACGGTTGGCCGCGCGAAGCGTGCGAGCTTTCGCGCCATAGTCGTTACCGCGTAGCGCGTAGCGTGCAAGGGGAGAGTATCCTGCAGATGTCGGGAGCCGGACAGGGTGAGTGACGAAACTGTCATAGCACCATTCGCTGATGTTGCCCAAGACGTCGAATAGCCCCGCGCTGTTCGGTAATCCGAAAGCGACTCGCCAAGTCTGGCCGCTGGAATCGTTAATGTAACACGAGTATTGCGAAAGTAAATTAGGATCATAACCGTAAAATCGCGGTGTAACTGTTCCGGCACGGCAAGCGATTTCCCATTCTGCCTCGATGGGAAGGCGATAACCTGCGCGTGCATGAAAATCGGGGTACGGCATCCTTTTCAACTCTTCAACGGGAGGAATCGCCATCGCGTCCTGCGGCACCCCTTCCCGCTCGCTGAGCAAGCGGCAGAACTCAACCGCGTTGAGCCAGGGGACGGCGTTTGCCGGACTGCCGCGCTCAGGGGCAAACTGGTTGAAGGGCTCCTTGTACGTCGGACAAACGTCAATGTACTGGGCTTGAGTTATCTCGGTGGCGGAAATTGCAAACGACCAGTCCATATTGCAGGTCCAGGCCGACTCGTCCGAACCGTCCCTATCAGATTCGCTTGAGAGCGAGCCCAGTTGGACCGAGCCGGGTCGCTCGAAAATGATCATCGTGATGCGGTTCTTTGTCACGTACCACCGGTACAAATCTCGCATTCCAACTTCCGCCAGGTCGGCGACCGCCTGGTTGAGCTTAGCTTCGTGTCCCAGCCGTCGTAGCGACCACTCGGCAGCACTATGGACACCCGAGTCGACGTCGTCGCGATAGACGCGCAGCAGCGACTCTACCAGCCCTGCCTGCTGCTCAGTTCCAGGCCGCGCCTTCGGTGTGCTTCCCAACACGAGAATGATTGCCTGCCGAACGCCCGCATCCTCTTCGTGGCCAAGCCGCTGCACGAATTGGTCCGGAGCGGAAAGAAAATGACGAAGATAATCGATGAGGAAGCTGCGTACGCGCGGGTCCGGGGAATGCCGCAGAGAGGGCCAGAGCATCTGTTCCTGGCCCAAATCCCTCAACAACAAAATTGCGTTCGCCTGCCGCCGCGCATGCCGATCTTTCTCTTCTTCCGAGGCATCCGCGGGAATCACCGTTTGAGCCTCTTGGATTAAATGGGGTTGGGAAATGTCGGCATGCCTCTCGAGGGCTCTGGCAAAGATGTCGAATTGCTTGGGAGTCGATTGCAAGGCGAGCTCAACGAGCTCCGGAGTTTCGTTGGCGACGTACTGAACGAGAATGTTGGCGGCGAGCAAGCGATCTGCCTCTCGGTTCGCGGCGCCCCCAAAGGTTTGACGCAACGGCCCCGTCAACCACGTTCGCACCGGCATCAATGCGTCGACCCAGGCATTGAAATGCCCGGGATTTTCCGTGACATCGCGCAAGAGTAGAGATTCAGCCGCAGCGGCTATCGTCTGCCATTGGTCCGCGCGCGCGGCCGGATCGAGACGGGCCAGCGCCGCGATTGCGTGCAATCGTCGCGTCGGAGGCAGACGATCGTCCTTCGCCACGGACCACAATTGCGTCTCTGCCTGGGGAAGTTGGTCGTAACGAAGCAGCAGGTCAGCAATCGCCACCGCCATCGGCGGGTCGGCATCCAGCAAGCGCTCGAGCAATTCGTCAGTGTTAGATTCTCCGACGGCAAGTAGGCCTAGCAGTATCCGCACGCGTTGACCTGGGTCATTCGGGTGCGACTCCAGCCTTGCCGCCAGGCGGGGCCTGGTCCATCGTCGATGTTCGCTGAGCCGAGCGGCAGCCTGGGGTACGTCGCGGCTTTCGCTCGTCACCAAAGCTTGCAATAGACCGTCGGCCTGGACGCCCTCGAACCGATCGTAGACAAAGAGCCCGACCAGGCTGGCCGCGCCTGCCACGAGCACGATCCGCAAGGCGTGATGACGCGTGGCATGGTGCATCATCGTCCGCTCGGCACTGCGCCAGCGGCGCGATTGCGTAAGCATCAGCATGCTCAGCCATTCCCACCAGGAAGGGAGCTGCCGCGTTTCCTGCCGCGCCGAGTAGGCGTCGGCGTAGTCGGCAAGTCGTAACTCTGCGCGCCCGCGCAGAGTACGCCGACGCATATGGTGCAGCCAGCCGCGGATGGCGGTCACCAGAAAATCGTGAGTAAGTTGGTACACGCGCGGCGACGTGTGATCGTGCGAAGTCGTGTCGTCGGCAGGCACGAGGACCGGTTCGGCGTCGGAGGGGGTTATCAGGCGCAGCTCCTGATCCAGACAGCGCAGCAGTGCGGCAAATTCTTCCGGCCGTCCTTCGTATCCTGATACGGCCTGCAATTCGGATTCGGCCACCAGATGTCCGCGAATATCGTTGCCCGGCGGGGGGAGCAATCTTTCCAATACCTGCCGTGCAGGCTTTTGATGCAGGCGATACATGGGGGGCGCCGAACGGCCGTCGAACGCTTCCTCTAGAAACGCCGCCCCCAGCCCCTGCGCCCCGCCAACATTTTCTAGCGTGGCCGGCGACCACGGCTTCGACTTGATCATCTCGGCGAAAATGCACAGTCGGACGGGAACGATCCAGCCATCCTCGGTCAGCTCGTCGACCGCCCGCTCCAGAAATCGTCTCTGCGGCCCCGGCTGCCGCCAGGATTTGGCATCGAGCCGCGCGTAGGCCACGCCGAATGCCGCTAGTACCTTGATCGCGTGCGTGCGGTCGAAAAGATCGACCGCACAGGTGTTGAAACCTTCAACGAGTGGCACATCGAGCTCTTGAAAGAATCGCGTCGCCGGCATCCAGAAATCGTCGCGCACCAAGATCAGCGATTGAACGCGGGCGCCATCACATTGGCGTAGCATTTCCACCAGCTGCGCGGCGCCGTCACGGCGCCAGCCGTGCAACCATTGCTCGAACTGGTCAAAGATCAACACCAGCTTCTCGCCCTCGGCCAGCCACGGTCCTTCGCGCAGTTCGTGCAGCATCTCGGGCAGCGTAAGATCGGCGGACATTTCGGGAAAGCGTCGGCGCAGCTCGCGAATTAGCACCAGTTCCGTTTCGTCGCGCGCGCCCTCGACCACAATGGCCTTCACCGTGCGCGGCAGCCGCGGCAGGATGCCGGCGCGGACCAGCGATGACTTGCCGCAACCACTCGGACCGTAAAGGAGACCAACTCGAAATGTCTCGTGGGCATCAACCTCTTGCAAATGACGTTGCCAGAACAACACCGCGGACGGCGTGCCGTAACGGTCGCGGGGGCCAGGGACGAGATCAAGGAAAAAATCTCTGTCATTACCATCGAAGCACCGCAGCCCTTTGGGTACGATTATCGCAGTCGAATCTTCCGCGTCTGCCGTAGCGACATCGCTCTCGTTTTTGCCGCTTAGAAAGGCGGCCAGATCATCGGCCAGATTGGCGGCCGATGCGTATCGTTCGCTGATCCGTTTTGCCATGCACCGCTGAATGATACGTGCCAGTTCTGGCGGTACCTGGGGCGCGATGTCGCGCACGGGCGCCGCTTCGGTATGGCAGATTGCCGACAGCAACTCCTGTGAAGTTCGACCTGTAAATGGCAACGCACCCGCCAGGATCCGGTACAGGATCACCCCTACGGCCCACAGATCCGTTCGCGCGTCCAGTCGATGCGTCTCGCCGGCAGCCTGTTCGGGCGCCATGTAGGCAAGGGTGCCAGCTAACTCCTGCGTGTGCGGAAGAGCGGCGAAGCTCACGGCCAGTCCGAAATCTGTCACATGGGGGCGCATCTCTCGATCGAGCAAGATATTGGCTGGTTTGAGATCGCGATGTATTAGCCCCTGTTGGTGTGCGTGTTGCAGGGCCTGCACGACTTCCAGCATTACGCGGGCGACATCGCGTGGCGACATCTGTTCACTGCGCAAAACCTCTTCCAACGACTGGCCATCGACATATTCGAGCACCAGAAACTCGTCGCCGTCGGCATCGCTTTGAATGGCGTGGACCGCGACGACGCCCGCATGCCTTAGCTGGGCGGCCGACCGGGCCTCGGCGAGCAGGCCGCCGTGCCGACTGCGAGGTTTCAACGGGTCACGGCGAAACAGCTTGAGGGCGACGTTGCGCATGAGCCTGGTGTCCCAACCCTGAAATACGACGCCGAAACCTCCTCGTCCCAGCAAGCGTTGGATCGAGTATTCGGCAATGTGGGCAGGGACAAAGTATTCGTAGTACAGGAATTTGACCAAGGGGCCAGATTGAGGGAATCGCTCGCGGTAATATTCCAACGTCAACGCTTCGCCCGTTTGCGCTCGGTAGTCCATTTCCAGCGCCAGCAACTCGCGTAATAGCCGTTCGCGCAGACCGGGATCCACGCTGGCGAGCAGTTCTTCGATGCTCGGCGCGGTGCTATGTCCCAACGTGCGTTCAAAACGAGTACAAACGTCGTCTACGTGCCGCAACACGCCGAGCGACTCGTTTGATTGCAAACTGGTGCTGTCGTCGCGGCTCATGTGTTGATCTCGGCCGACCAGATTTTGCGAATAATGTGCAGCTTCCGTTCGACGCCGCGGAGGCTTAGCTTTTCCTGCTGTGAGATTTCGGTATTCGTGAGCCCGTGGACCTTTGCCACGGCAATCCGCCGCAGTCCGTCATCAAGCAACCCTAGCAAGCGGCGGCATTGTTCGGCCGTGGCGACGGCAAAGTCAGGAGTTGGATCAGGCGATGCCGGCTGCCAGGGGGACTCAGAATGGTCCTCATCGTGGTGGTCCATCGTCGAGAACGAGGCCAGGTTCGCCGTTCGTTTCTCCGCAGACATACGGCGCCGCTGATCAATAGCGGTTTGATCCGTCACCAGCAGCAGCACCTGCCACAGGTCGAAGCGATCGTCCAGTTGAGGAAATCGGCCTTCCTTGGCGTATCGCAGGAACTTCTCGAATGCCACGATGACGGCATCGTCGCTATCGGCCACTTGTTGGGGACTGCCGACAAGACGTAAGCGTGCAATTTGCACCAACCGCGACAGATACCGCTCGAAAATGCGCTGGGCGGCGAGCGATTCGCCCGCCTTCACCTGTGCAATCCACCTTGTTACCGAATGCGATTCCACTTGCGTTACCCCCCAGCAGAGTGATGCGGCGGCCTACATCGTAGTCGGCGCATTGCCAGTACGCCAATCCGACGACAGCTTCACCGCGGGAAGACGCCCGCAGGGCGCCAGGTATCCCTGATTCCTGCGGGGCACGATCCGAGAGAAAGCTGTCGGCCCGACGCGAAAAGCTGCTTCGAATCGACCGACGGGCGCACCTTGCAAAATCCTTTGGCGGGGTCAGCCCGCGGTTTGCGTGTAAGTGATTATGGGGCCAGTGTCGGTCGGGGCAGACGACCCCCGGACGGGAGCCCGGTGCGAATTTTGGAGAAATCGCGATGTCCAAGGCGGATGGACCGACGACGGTTTCGGGGCTTGGTAGGCAATTAGCAATTTGCTTAGAGATTGCAGACGAGCACGCAGGGCTCCCGTCCGCTTTGAAAATGGTGGACCAATGTCTTCAGGTACTGGATGCGCAAGCGGCAACGACGACCGACTTCGACGCGTGGCGTAGTCGTTTGTGCAACGCACGACGGTATGTGCTGCGGCATGAAGCCGGGGCCGCCCGTTTCGAGCTTCGAATGCTGTTGCAACGCGTCGCCCCGGTAGCGCATTTGACTACGGTGGACTAGAGCATTCCGATTCGACGGCGAAACTCTTCTATGTCGACTTGCACGTGCCAAATCCTAGTAGGCCAAGTGACGTCACGGCGTGGCGGCCTTGCCGCGGGCACAGTCCAACAGTTGCTGCTCACAGAAGGCGACCGGCTGGCCTGGCGACTATTTGAATCTTCATGCAACCGACCGACGGTACCCTTGGCGATTTGGATACCGGAAAGGCCTGAATCGGCGCTCGAAGACGCATTCTTGATGATCGCCTATCACATCGTCCGAGATCGCCAGTGTCACGATCTACTTGACCCCCACCTGCCAGAAGGCGGAGCCGGGGTTGAGATGGGCGTCGATCTTCCCGCCCAGGCGATCAAAGAAGCTCGCCGGGCGAGCCAGCGGTGTGATTTCCGATGCGATGGGCAGATAAAGTTGATTATCTGCCCATTTCTCGGTTCGGTAACGTCGGCTCAGCTTACCTGTGCACGGCATTACAGTTTCGATTGCGAGGTCTTGCGCCCGACTTTCTGTCGTGGCCGAGGGTCTTCCATGTCAGGCATCGCCGCCTCATCGCAATTCGGTTTGACCGCGCGTAGCAGCACGCAGGATTATCCCAGAACAAATCCAGCCTACTATGGCCCTCTTTGAAAGATGGCCGTCTTCCAGCCTAAAACTGCATTTACGCGGACCCACGCGCGATCTAGCCGCAGTATAAAGCATTCGTTAACGTCAGTTTCTCAGACGTTTGAAGTCTACTGCGACAATCGATTGATAAATGATGCCGTTGCCACGGCGATTTTATCGACCGATGGTTTGGCTCTGCCTACTCTACGTGCTGCCTGGTAACTCACTTCTCTTTAATGTTCCACCAGGTAAGAATCGTCGTGGTGGACGGATCTGTCCATGGGTATATAACGTCGATGGTGCCTTTGGCCCCTTTCGATTCGAGCATTGGCGGAGACGTAGCTTTGATGAAATCGTTGTAGGCCGTTTCAAGGTTAGTGCCAGGCCGGTGGAACAAAGGCCTTGGTTTCGTGTGCATGATTTCGAGGTTAGCTTTGTCTCCTCCTACCGCGGTATTGCGACGCATCATGTTGCACACGTTTGATAGGGCCTGCTTCAGCTCATTTACATCTAAGGTCCCATCTGCACCGACTGACAAACAATACGCGGGATCTTCGTTTTTCGAACCTTTGGGTCGATGAACTTGCCGGAGGAAGAAGAATGCACTTGCCAGGGGAGTCGATAAGTGAACCGGATCTGACGTATCAGCGTACGAGTACACATATAATCCAAGAAGTTTAGACGCAGTCACCGTGGGCTGTTGCATCTTGGGTTTGAGGAGGTTGACTTTGAGAGGATCGTACTCATCCAGTGTTGATTTCAGCAGTCCCAGCGCGGCGGCAAGATAGATGTCCTGAGTAGCGTTGAGTAGCGTCCAATCATTCGCCATGATCGTGGGGAACTCCGTAGGAATCGTTGGTCGAGTTAAGGGGGCGTCTGCTGAGTAAGTCTTGCCGGATCGTCAACCAGTCCTGATGTGGGGCTGTGTGTGCATGGCAGATGTTACCGGACCGCCTAACGCAAGCGTGCAATCAAGATATACCAAGCTGCTGTGCCGACCCTGAATGCTCTACAGTTGCCGAAAAGGCCGTGAGATGTCACTCGCAGGTCATCTCCGGTGGCACTTGTGTTACCAAGACGTATATCCTTGATCGGAATGTCTGTTTCGAAACGGTCCTGAAGGCTGAGCCAAGTGCATTCTGCAGCCGACGACCCCACAGGTGTATCTCTTGGTTTCACCCACTGCATAGCGGGACGTCCAAGTGTGCATCGTTTGCGCCGACGCTCGTCACGCGACCAACCGCTCGCCGTCGGGTTAGAACTGCCGCTTGATAACGTCGTTCGTTTGTTCGCAAGTTGGTAGGCTCTCTATTTCCTGACCCACGTCGATTTGCGAAATGCTCTCAGCCGCGATGACTTGATTGCGCGCTTGTCCGTCCCCGGCAAAGTACGCGGGCCGACGCCAATCTCGGACAGCCAGTTTGCGGGCGACCGTAGCGCCGAATTGAACAATAGTGAGGACGCGTCCGGCCTTTCTGCGGAGGCCGCGTTCGGCCGTTGCCTAGGGTAAGGGCTTCTGATCGGTCGCCGCTGGGTGGCCAACAAGTTGCCTGATCCCGTACAATAGTCATTATTGGTACGTCGTTCGCCTTTGGACACCCGCTCACGAGCCTCCCGCCATCCCACCGTAAGAGCCTGCAAGGCGACCGTCAGCACTACTGCACTTTATCTGGTGGGCCGCTTGGCAGCACATATTCTACAGGCCAGAGCTAGGAATGTTCAATCAATAAGAGATATACACGGGCTGCGCTTTGTGGGACGGCAGGCGCGCACTTATTAACTAAGTTGGGAGGCTTTTGATGTTTCCTCGAGTGATGCGAACTGCGGCGGCGTGCGCTTTAATGGTTGGCCTGGTGGAAAGTGGGCGAGGAGGATCGCCGACAACTGGCTGGCCTACTTTTCGTGGCTCGCAGCGTACGGCCGCGTCACCCGACACGGGGTTACTAACGGCCTGGCCCGATGGCGGTCCAAGGTTGATCTGGCAGACAGCCGGTGCTGGGCGCGGTTATTCGAGCTTGGCGATCGCCGACGGCCGGATTTACACATTGGGCGACGCCCCTTCCACGGCCAGTGACGAACACGAATACCTGGTGTGCTTCGATCAGGCCGATGGCAAGCAGTTGTGGAAGACCAAAACGGGTCCGGCATGGAATGAGGGCAAACCCACCTGGCAAAGCTCGCGCAGCACGCCGACGGTCGACGGCGATCGCGTCTATGTCGTCACGCCTCACGGTGCTCTGGTCTGCTGCAGCACCGATGGGCAGGAGCTTTGGCGCAAAGATTTGGCCAAGGAATTTCAAGGCAAGAAGGCCGACGGCTGGGGCTACAGCGAGTCTGTGCTGGTCGACGGCGATAGGCTCGTATGCACGCCAGGTGGACCAGCCAATACGATGGTGGCGCTGGATAAAGTGACCGGCCAGACACGCTGGACAACGTCGCGTCCAGAGGATCGCGGAGCCGGGCACTCATCGATTGTCGTTGCCCACGTCGGTGCGACACGCGTTTACGTGCAAGCGACCGGCAGCGGAGCCATGGGCGTCCGCGCCGATGATGGCAAGCTGCTCTGGACGTTCGACATCGAACAAACCACGGCTGTTATTCCCACACCCATCGTTCGCGATGACCTGGTCTTTTTTGTCGCCGGTTACGGCCGCGGGGGCGCTCTCTTAAAGCAAGTGCCCGGTGCCGAGGGCGAGATTACGGTGGAAGAGATCTACCCACTGAAGAAAGAGTTAGGAAACAAACACGGCGGGGTCGTCCTGGTGGGGGATTACCTGTACGGCGATTCGGAAGATCGTGGCATTCCTTACTGCGCCGAGTTGCTGACGGGTGATGTAAAATGGAGGTCGCGAGGCGCCGGGCATGACTCGGCTTCGCTAGCAGCGGCTGACGGCAATTTGTACATCCACTACGCCGATGGCACGATGACTCTAGTGAAGGCCTCGCCCGATGCGTTTGAGGAGGTGGGCCATTTTGAAGTGCCAGGCAGCGGCGAACGCCCGAGCTGGTCGCACCCAGTCGTCCTTGACGGCAAGCTGTACGTCCGCGAAGGGGACGTGATCGTGTGCTACGACGTACGCCAGTAGAGCGACGATTTATCGTTTCCAAGTAGGCTCGTCCATGGGCGACGCAGCCGGACTGTGGTCCTGGCCCGCGCCAATCCAGGAAGCTGACGATTGCGCGCTCTGTCTGGTCGCGACGACTTGATCGTGCTTACCTTGCGCGAGGCCGCCGCGCGGCCCACGTTACCTTTCGCCTGACGGCCCCATCTTTTCATTGCCTTGTCGGTCTGGCGCGCGATTTGCTATTCGTCACTCCACGGAAAGGACACGGACATGGCAAATCGCATCGGGCAATACTACGGCGGCCTGGACGACATCGAGCGAGCCAGCGCCACACTCGGCTTTTGCGTGGCGATGGTGCGAATTCAGTCGAATGCCACGCATCTCAAGAACTGGGAAATCGACTCGCTATCCCAGCTGCAATGCGAGGCGGTCAGGATTTTCCGTGAACGACAGATTCCCTTGCCGTGGGAGGGAAGACCACTGTGTTGATCGCGTAAATGCCAACGTGGCGGAACGCAGACCATACGACGCCCGCCTTTGGCTAGAAGCGCGCCATGCATAAATGATTATTTGCGCGTTGCGCGTAGCGCGCCGCGTCAAGCCGCCAGGGCCAAACGACCAGCCCCGTTTAGCCCCTGGCGGTTTTTTTGTATGCGCTAGCAGGGTTCGCTGTCTTTTCTCACGGATTCCTCAGCCGGTCGCAACCGGTCGGGACTGTCGGACGCGATTCCCAAAAGGTCTCGAGCTAAATTGTCAGGGGCACAGTCCTATTGGCGTATACATATGCGCTACGGGGTTTTCATTAGCGACCTCGCGGCACCCGGGCCGCTAGGTGCTTGCCTCACCTAGCGGCCCATTTTTTGTGTCCCTGCTGATTGGGGCGATTGCTTCGTCCCGGGCGTAGGACGGCGGGCGGTCGTCGCGGCTGCACAGAAGCAAAAGATGGATAGGCCTGCTGCAGGGTTCCGGCCACCGATCAAGAGACCCGCCAACGGCGTGCTGGACGACTCAATGCGCCGGTTCGAGGGCCCGTCCCTATTCGAGGGGCCGTCGAACGATTGCTTCTGGAAATAATGCCTTGGCCCTTTCGTCGTCGCTCGGCGTCGAATCGCAGGGCAGTGCTATCTCGTCGAACGCATGATCTCCGAGCCATCTTCTCCAGAAGGGAATCTTGGCGTGCCCGGCCGGCGCCGGATCTACAAATACTTGCTCGTCTCCACAGGCAAGCTGGCGCCGTTCGATCCATTGCAAGAACTGTCGCCGTTGCCGGATGTGCTGTACTTGCCAGCCCAACCCAATGGCGAACACGGTCATCGCCAACCACGAGGCCGCCAACCAGAAAACCCACCGCGGGCGGCGAGCGCACGGAGGTCCTCCGATTTTCGACATGCTGGTCTCCCTAACAAGACAGCAGGATCTACGAGTCGCGAAAATACGATGGGGTTAATGAGGTTACATGCTTGCCCAGAAAAATGCGAGTAGGCGATGGATCAAGGTGGTCCAATTTGTCGAGTACGTAGCGGTGGAGGGACTGACGACATAATCGCAGAGAGAAAACCAGGTGCCAACGAAGCTGCCGAAAAAGTAATCGACGATCGTCGCGCAAAGCATCCCGCCAGGTGCGGCAGCAACTTGGCGACCCGGTATGCCGCCCCTCTGGCAGACAGCCCACATCAAGATTCACAGTCGCACATGTTAACCGCTGCGGTCGGCAAAAAAGCCGCCCGAGGATCAGGGGCCACGTGGGATCGCCGATTCCGCTTGCTGACCATTGCAATGAATGCGGCGATGATGGTCCTGCAGGATGGCCCGGGCCTGAGCCATCGCCTCGTCGACTGTGTTGCCATGCATCGTCGAACGATCTTGCAAGGGGCAGTTTAAACAAGTCCAGGAAGCAAAATACCAGCCGAACTCGGCACAGAGGGTAATGTGATAAACCAGTCCGTCGAGAACGATTGCCTGTTGAACCACGCCATCATCCGATGAAATCACTCTGCGTCCCCTGACAAAATGTTGGACCTTCTCACGGCCGATCGTGGGCATATACGCGAACTAGACCACGGCGGATTTCTCGACAGTCTGAACCGCTCCATGCAGAAGACTTTGCTCAGATAGGTAGGGCTAGCCGCGCCGCCGCGCTGTGGAACAAAAAAGGGGAGAAAGCAAATTGAAATAATCTGCCGTTACAGCTAGCGCACTGCTGGGTAAGCTGCCAAAATCGCACGCGCGTTGCAGTCAGGCGATTCGGCCCTGGAGCATGTCAGCGAGTATTCGCCCACGTGCGAATGACCCTACTACATTGTTGACATGGGAATGGTACGTTTGGCAAAGTTGCTAGACCGGGGCCGAAACGCCGCAGAATTCAGCTCGTCCGCATATGGGGGATTTCGCGCGTTGTCACAAGTGCCGAAGGTAACGCCGCCAGTGCAGCGTACAACGCTTCGGGATTCGCTTCTCAGCATGGATCGACTCGATCACTACGTCAGCAGAATGCCGCCATCGCGCAAGACCTTACAGGCTCGGGCGCGCGACGTGTTCGAGTTTTGCGAGATCATTATTCGCATCCATCAGCGGGCCGGTGATCTTGGCGTGCGACAACCCGACGGACTACGTGATCTGATGCTTTGGGCCCACGATACCTTGCAGCGTCCTGCCTGATCGCGAATTTACCTCGTGGTTGGAAGTCGCCCAATCAGCCCCTGTGCGCCGCACAGAACAACGGGGCATTCCACGATGCATCAAAGCGTCGATTGTCTGTCAGGCCGCCCACCGCAGCGGTAAACAGACTGCGTGTGGCCGTAGGCGATTATCCTCGCGGCACGGCCATCGCGCAGGTGCGAACGACCAAGGCGTTTGTTTCTCTTTTCGCAATCTGACGACAGGCAGATCACCGTAGGTTCATATCAGAAATATTTCGTTTCGATAGAGAGGTATTCGCTTCTTACTGTAACGGTAACAGCCTGGAAGGGGACTGCCTCGGGGCCGCCGGTTCGCGAGCTTGCCCACGTGTGCGGGCCGGCGGTCCAGGGCTTTTGCCGCTGGGACGGAAGAGGGTGCTCTCTGAACATGCCGTGGCGGTGCAAATCGGAGCTAGCCAGGGGCGATGCTTGAACAACTTGCCTGCCGAAAGGAGCGGGTCGAGATGTTGCCGCGCAAATCAAGCATACGCTGCCCCGAGTGCGGAAATCCGGCGTGCACGCTCGTCGCCTGTCTTCCGGCCTACGAGCTCCCTGCACAGAGTGGGATGGATACGCAAGCATCCAAACTCGCATCAATGAAACTCGAATACCGCTGCTCGAACGCACAATGCCAGCTCACGTTTATCGACGTCATCCACGACGTTGCGGCCGAGGAACTGGTGGTGGGGGCGCCTCTGCGGCGTCGTAGCCTGAAGCGTTTCGAAGCCCCTTGATTGCGAGTTTTCTCGTCACTCAGTCTGTCACGAAAATCGATCAAGGAACGTGGGCATCCTGGAAGTCGGCGTACGTTAAGTCATCGTATGCTTGCAGGCGACCGATCGCCTCAGAGAGCCTACGAATCAAACGTGGGCCTTCTAGAAGGACGCCCAGCCGCTGACCAGCAGGCAGCATTTCGCGCGGAATTATTTGCGACGGCGCGCGATGGCGAGCAATCCCAGCACGGCCATTGCCGCCAACACGAATGTGCTTGGTTCCGGAGTTCCAATCGGCGCATAGGTCTGCGGGCCAGGATTCGTGGTCGTGCTATCGATAAGAGACGCCGTGTTGAAGTGAAACGTCGTCGCATTGGTGTGGATGATCAAGACATCGCTACTTTCACTTTGCAGAATGACTCCCGAACCTAACGGAGCCGGCGCAAAGGAAATCCCCACGGTGCTGTCGGTCGGACGATCGAAGTAAGCCGGGGCCAAAGTTCCGGTGCCAGCCACGAAGACGACGTCTGTCAAATAGCCGCTAAAGCTACCTACGGTCATTCTCGCGATGTCGTCGAGCGGCTGGGGCGAGGTATTCAGAATCTGATATACGAACGTCATGTCGGTCAAGCCGAACGGATTCGTTGGATCGTTAGTAAATACCTCGCTGGTGAGAACTCCCGAGAACGTGGACGTTGAGAAGGTCTTTACTAGGGGACCAGCGACCAGGCCGCCGCCAACATTCGGTCCTGCCGGGGCTGGGAACAGCACGCTGCCGGTCGTCAGCAGCGCCGCCGAAGAGGAAGTAATCGATGTGAAGCACAGTGCAGCGACAAGAAGCACACAGCTTACAGAGCGCGGAATACAGAGCGCGAGGGTGGATCGGCTTTTCATGATTTTCACTGGCTGCCGTGCTTGAGTAGCGTTACTCGCGAAAAAACAAACTGCCGTTATGGGGCGATTCACCCCGTCAAGAACAACTAGTTCTAATGGGGTAGGGTAATGACCCCCGATGGCGAAGTCAAGAAGATTCTATTTGCCGATTTCGAGACAACCGGGGGGGTATATGGACCAACCCCGGTCGCGTCGTGATCAAGCCGCCTGGCGTCGCGCACGCCGACGAAGCAGCCACCATCCACAAGTGCCCACGCCAAAGATCAATCCGGTGCTTGGTTCCGGCGCGGGTGCTAACGTGGCAGCCGAGTTGGCGGATACCTCCGGCAGGGCAGCCGAGGAATGCAGCCAATTGCTGGCCAGCATGTTGACATCGAGACCATTAACGATGCCATCGCCATTAGCATCCCCGGAGACCAGGCTCCCGTGGTGCGCCCAATTGGATGCGATTGCATTGATATCGAGACCATTAACAACTCCGTCAAAATTGACATCGCCGGGCACTAGGTTGGCGACGGCCTTGAACATGAACGTCAACTGCATGTTGACATTCAAGGCACCTTGGCGCACTTGCATGGTCTCCTGGACGGGCAGCGATAAAACGTATTGATAGGAAGTGGCTCCCGTGCCACGCGTGATCGTGGCATTAGCGCCTGCTGTGCCGCCGCCGGCGCCAGAAGTACCTGGGGCAAAATACGTACTGTACAGCTGGGGTCCAGATGCCAGCGACGGGTTGACCTGCAGATCGTTCCCATCGTAGCAGATGGCTAGCTGCGTCGATCCGGTGATCCCCGCGGCCGAAGCATTGAACGTGCCATTTGTAACGGGGATGGCCGCGTTATTCGTCGTGATATTGCCCACGGTGTTCGAGATGGCCACGCGGCCACCGTCACCACCGTTCGCGCCGGCGGGCGTCGTGTGCAGCGTACAGGCCGCATTTGCCGGAGCCGCACCAGCGGCGCCCGGCAACCATGATCCATTGTTCGTGAGGACCGTGATCAGCTGGTTCGCCGACGATGAAGATACCTTGAACGATGACAGGAAGTTGCTTCCAGAAGTCTGGAACGTCCCGTTTGCCGATGACGTGAGAGAATTCGCAAAGCCGGCGGCTAACGTCGTGCCCGGATCGGTCTGCTGAACGACGTTGTAGCTTTCGAGATAGGTGGGATTTCCTTGCGGATCGAGCACGGGATTACCGCTGGCATCGACCTGAACTGTACCTACGTTTCCCGAGAGCGAGACGTTGGTGCCCGATTGCAGAATCCAACCTACATCCGCCTGGGCAGCGCTTACCAACAGCGCAAGGGCCGTCCCCCAGGACAAGGTAAGCGTCAGGATGTATGCACGTTTATTCAACATCATGTCGGTCGTCGTGCAGAGACAACTGTTCGCTCTCATCGAACTCAATCCCAACTTCGCGGACGCGAGGAGTTCGCGTGCGCCACGAATATGGGCCGTCTCTTACTGTACTTACGCCTCGTAAAGGGACTTCCTGACACTGGGTGTGGGGGGAATATTTGGAACTAGGCAAGGACCACTCGACAGCTGCCGTATCTGCTACTCTACGCGTCGCCGTTGGCCGGCGAATTACCGTGTCGCAAAGTGTTTATTAGAAGCAATTTAAGGAAATTACAGCTTTCCGTCAGCGCCGATGGCAGTCGACAGGGCGGCACCCGCTGGACGAGGTCTTGAGGGCTGCCAATTAAACCCCCAAACGTCGAGTTTCGGGGGGTATTCTAAGGATGCTGCACCCGCCACGCACCAACCCGTGGTCAGAACCTCCTAATTCGCGCAATGAGGTGAATCTCGCTACGACCCACTGACCCGGACGGTAAGCCGTTCCGAGTCGGACAATGCCGTATTCCGAAGCGGTCGGCATCCAGGGCGGGGTCCCACAGGAAAACGTCCGCCCGATACCGGTTTAAGGCAAGTACTGAACACTGCCGGACCCCGCTAACGACAGGTTTCCCCCTCCGACGGGGCCCCTATCACTGCCTTGTTTAATTGCTTTTCCCGTCCTCCGGTTGGCATCAGTTCCCAATTCTCAACCGATCCTTCGGCCTTTGGACGTACGTACCAGATTCAGCGTCGTGGTCAGAGTATCTTAGGAGACTGCCCGGACCTGGCGGCGCTGGCATTACACAACCGGATTGGCATTAAGCCCCTGCAACTGCATACCACTCGGATCAAACGATGCACGCCACGATCTCACTTCGTCTGTCCACCCAAGTTCTCGTTTCAATGATCGTTATGGGCGTAGCCGACGTCGGACGCGCTGAGGAAAGCCCGTTGGTGCGAGAGCTTATGCAGAGCAATATGGACACCAGCAGCGCTGCGATTGCTCCTCCCTGGTCGATGAAACCGTGGCTGTGGGAAGATGACGTGAACACGACCGCGGCCGTGTGGGACCTGGTCGATGGTTGTCGCGATCATGACTTGCCGCTGGGCGCGGTTTTGATTGATAGCCCTTGGGCCACGCGCTACAACAATTTTCGTTTCGACGAGGCACGCTATCCCGACCCACGAGGTATGATCGACGCCTTGCACAAGCGCGACGTGCGGCTAGTCCTGTGGATGACCAACGTCATCAACACGCCGGAAAGCCTGGCCGATGCCGTTGGCGACGAGGAAGACCTGTATACCATCGGCAAAGACAAAGGCTACTTCATCAACGGGGGGGAGCCGGTATCGTGGTGGAAGGGCAAAGGCGCCATGATCGATTACACCAACCCCGAGGCGGTGGCCTGGTGGCATCGCGTGATGGATCGCACGCTCTCGTTGGGAGTCGATGGTTGGAAGATGGACGGTTCGGCCGAGTTGTTCATCCGCACCAAACGGCAAACATCGCGCGGCACGATGAGCTGGCGCGATTACATCGACCTTTATTATCGTGACACGCTCAACTACAGCCGCACATGTCAGCCTGACTTTGTCACGATGGTTCGATCAGTCGACATCGCCAACTCGGGCGGCATCGATCAACCGCACGCTCCCTTCGATGCCGCACCGATCACCTGGACGGGCGATCAGCGCCATTCCTGGAAAGACAAAGGGCTGAACGAGGCGATCCGCAGCGGCTTTCGCGCCTTGGAACGCGATTACCCGTCGGTCAGTTCCGATACCGGTGGCTACCAAACGGCCGCCAAGGAACAGACGGAGCGCATGCCCCGCGTGCTCTATCTGCGATGGGCACAATGGAACGCCCTCACGCCGTTTTTTCTGATCGGAGGGCACGACGAGCACCGCCCTTGGAAATTCGACAGCGAGTTCTTTCAGATATTTCGCCGCTACATGTGGCTGCATCAGGAGCTGGTGCCGTTCTTTTATTCACAGCACGTGCAAACCAATCTGCGCGAAGGAAAGCTTATGCACCTTGGCCCCGGCCGGCACGAGTTCATGTTGGGCGACTCGCTCTTGGCGGCCGTGATGTCTAGCGAAGACTCGCACCGTGAAATTACGTTTCCAGAAGGCATTTGGCTGGATTATTGGGACAATCGCATAGAGCATCGCGGTGGCGAAACGATCCATGTCGACGTGCCAGCAGATCGTAGTCCGCTGTTCGTGCGACGGGGCGCGATCATTCCCCTCGACGTGGAGAACGATGCGGTCAAGCATGGCAGCGCCGCCTCGAAAGGCTGGCGCACGCTCGATATCTATCCCGCGGCAGAGGCTTCGACGGCAACGATCTGGGACACGCGGACTTTTCCGCCCCAGGTGGCCCGCGACCGCAGCTTTGTCGTCCTCTCGCCCGGTGGGTCAGGAATGGAACTTCGCGTCGATGGTGGACCGACACGCGATACGATCTTTCGAATCCTACGCGAAAAGGTTCCCCAGAGTGTCACATTGGAAGGCAAGCCGCTGGCTGCGTACCCCAGTGGCGCAGAGTGGGAGAAAAGCCAAAGCGGCTGGTGGTTCGACGTGGCCGAGCAGCGCTTATGGATTAGACTTGCCGCCGTGAAGAACACGCGCGTCACGATCACCAATTAGGCCGGACGCTGCATCGGTACGTCCCTAAACCTTGGATCTTTTTGGGAACCTGGTGAGCATCGCGTGTCACCGCGAGATTCACGCTGGTCCCGCGTGCGTCTGCACATTGGATTCAAAGCCAAAGCCGAGGTTCGCAGGGAGGCGAGGTGCCGTAGACGGTGGCGGGAGAAATCTGCTACCCGAGTAGGTTGCAAAAAGCGCCCACCATGTCCGATGCAGAAGGAACGCTATTACGCCTTATTGCACCCCGAGAATGATGCAACTGCCGAGTGTCGAGCGGCATCGAACGGTTCAGCAGCGATTGCCGATCGTAATCAGCGTGCGGCGTCGATCTCGCTCGGCTGCAACATTCGTTGCAACTGCACGATCGCACGCCCGAATTGCTTTCGCGCTGCTTCCTCAGAGCGATTCAACACCTGGCCGACTTCGGCGAAGGAGCGACGCTCGAGACTGCGCAGCACGATCACCTGCCGATATTCCTTCGGCAGCTTGGCAAGTGCGTGCTGGAGACGCATTTCCTCCTCGCGGCCGCTGACGATGCGACTGGGCGAATCGGTCGCGGCCGGGCAGCAATCATTCGCTTGCAAGTGCTGCAAGGGTACCTCGCGCGAGACCTGTCGTTTCTGCCGCGATTGATAGTGCCGCGCGGTGTCCTTGACGTTGTTCAGAAGTATTTGGCAGAGCCAAGCTAGCAATTCGCGATCATTGTTGCCCGAGAACCGCTTGAAGTCGCGCCGCGCCTCGAGATATGTGTTTTGGATAATGTCCGACGGAGACACTTTTGCCCGCACGTCCTCGGGCAACTGACGGTCAGCGACTAGTCGCAAATACGTCTGAAACGAGTCGATAAACCTCGCCAAAACATGGTCTCGGTCGACTCCCGACGAAGTGTGCAGCTGCCGAAAGGTCTCGGTGTCCTGGCATTGTTGCGTCATGGTGTATTACTCCAATAGGGCCATAGCCACACCCCTCCCGGGTAGTAGTATGTTAGCCGCAGATTTCATTTCGGGGAAGCATCCAGAAAGGATTTTCTCGCACCATTCTTGGAGTGTGCCTGTGTTAAGTGGATGCTTCCGCGAAGGCGGCATGTGCGTTTGCAAAGGCAAGTGGGGGAGCGAGGGGTTCAAACGAGCCGAGTAGGGCGCGCTTAAGCCCTCGTAGTCGCATGCCGAATAGAAATCGCCCGGGCGATCACTAAGCCATTTCATGTCAAGAGCTTGCGAGCTGGCAGCATTATTCTCCGGTGGTGTTGGAGACACCGCCGATTGCTGTGTCCGCGAAGAGAATGGGCGTGACGAGCCGGTACGCGAACCCGCTTTGGGATCTTGGGGCAAGAGGACCCCTGGTGCGTATCGATCACGCTCCAAGCTTGGACGCTAGTCGACTTGGGGCGGGATCATGTCGGAAGGTTTGCGGGCCACGATATCCGCTACCAGCGGGAAGTGATCCGACCCCACGTCGGGGCCAACCCAGCATTTGCGACAGCCAAAGAAAGTATTGCCATAGAGTATTTGATCGATCCGCGCCCCATAGCTCCAGCCTCGTTTGGTCGTGATCTTGGTAGTGCCAAATCCGAAGCCTGCCACGTCGAACGCATTTGTAAACGATGACCAAATATCGAGGTAGATAGTGCTGTCGACGGGCATGTTGAAGTCGCCGGCGATGATCGTCGGCCGATTAAAGTCTGTAATCCATTGCTTCAATTCCTCAGATTCCCAGCGACGGCATTGAATCAACTCGCTTAGCATCCGGCTACGCCCTGGCGCGACAATTGTCCTCTGATCGAGAACCCGCTCAAGACCGCTGCGCGGAGTTAGCAGGTGGACGCAGCAGAATCCTATGTCGCCCGACGGCGCTTCAACGACACATCGTAGAGCATTAGATGGCGGCCACTGGGATTGAGGGTGGGCGCGAACCGAGTGGTCTGAATCGCGCAGTGGATAGCGCGACGCGACAACCAGTGCGCCCTCCCTGATCTCATGCCATGTCTCCGGCCAGGGAATGCGCACATCGCTGTCGCATTCCTGAAGCGCGACGATGTCTGCCTGCTCGTTCACCGCGAACTCGGCCAAGGCGACTCGAGCCGCCTTTCCTCCTTGCATGTTGCACGTAATCACGCGCAGCCGTGGTTTGTCGGCCTCCGAGTTTCGCGCAAGCGGGACACGAAAGCCCATCACCGGGAGGATAAAAATTGCGATCGCCGCTAGAAGCGGCAACAATGCTCGGCGATTCGCCCAAGCGGCCAACGGAATCAGGACGATCAAGGGCACGCCGTACAGCCAGCGTGGTGCATAGAGTAGCACGGTGGCGAACCACCAGCGGTCACCAGCGGCGCGAAGGAATCCCCACAGCAATGCCAAGCCAACTAAGTATGACACGGCGGCCGTTGCCAGTACTGCCCGGCAGAACTGCGCCGTGAGCAACTTGGGAATTGCAAAGTCCCGTGGATCAGTTTGTTTGAACAACGAAAATGGCATGGTATCGGCGGAGCGTGGCAAAGGTGCACATCGTCATCGAATTCTGATCAGCCTTCTCAGTTTTCCTGCCACGCGTTGCCCAAATTCTTCGATTGCAAGTTTAGCGCCATAGATGCTGGCTATCGCTGCTTGGAATCCGGCATGCGACGATATGCGCCTGTAAGCCGGCAAGTAGTTCGCCTTATTGCCGAATCCGAGGATGCGGTAGTCGTCCGCTGAAAGGTTCCCTAGTAGGGCGGCGTTCAGCAGCAATGGATGATAACGATAGTAGTCAATATCCTCTTTTTGCAAGGGGATCGACGGGTCGTGATAGTTGAGGAAGAACGCCTGCCGCGACTCGAGGATCGGCGTGGCCTGGCGGTGGATCCCGGAAGTGTCGAACAGAAACGCGGTCCCCATCGGTCCACGCATCTCGGCGATCTGGTCCAAAGACAAGTCGCGATATTCGTGCTTAGCAAAGTAGGGTCGCGGCGCCTGCTTGCCATGCGTTCCGGAAATGTATTGGAAAGCGCCCGAGTGCACATCGCTGAGGTAGAATCCGAGCTTCACCTCGCGGGGAACCTGGTCCCTAACTTTATCCTGATCGTACCAGGCATCGCCATGCCAGCCGTGAAAGCCTCGCGTCGTACGCAGCGACTTCCACCCCTTCGCTTCGACGAGCTCGTAGGCGTCACCCAGGTACCGTTGCAAGACATCTTTGACCAGCGGATGCAGCGCTACGTCTACAAAACCTTGCGACAGCGTCAATACATCTTGCACCATATGCCGAAAGCGTTCCGTGCGCTCGTACCCATCTTGGTTGTTCCAGCGTACGTGGTCCAATCGCGCAGCAAACGAGGCTTGCATGTCACGCAAGGTCTCTGTGTCGACGATTTGCGGCAGTCGCACAATGCCGCGAACTTCCAGCTCACGTGAAAGTTCGTCGGCCGACTGGGCCTGCGCCGGCACGTCGCTCTCATGAGAAGTTAGCATGTCTTCATCGGTACTAATGCCCTAGGGCTGGTAGATGGCAAGCATATCGTCGAGACGCGCCGCGGGAGAAAACTGTTTCACGACGCGAGCGCGCGCCGCCTTGCCGAGTCGCTCGCAGAGCGGCGTGTCATGCAACAGGCAGCGAACCCGCTCGGCTAACTCGCGCGCGTCGCCGGCGGGAAACAGCAAGCCCGTGATGCCGTCGGCAACATATTCTGGAATACCGCCAACATTGCTGGCGATCACGGGCAAGCCGCTGGCCTGCGCCTCGAGGTTGACTAGTCCTGCCGCTTCGGCCCACAGCGACGGGCACACAAAGCAGTCGGCGGCCTGCATGTAGTGTTGAACATATTCCTGGGAACCGTGCCACTTCACCCGTGCAGAAACGCCCAACTCCGCGGACAGCCGCTGTAAGTTGGTAGCTTCCGCGCCTGTACCCACGACCCACAAAACGACTCTGTCCGGCAGCAAGGCGAGAGCGCGCAGGGCGACGTCAATTCCCTTGGCCTCGATCAAATGCGCCACCGCCAACACCACGAAGTTTTCATGGACCCGGCATTTCGCGCGAGTTGCGGTTCGCATCGCAATATCTGGACTAAATCTCGCAATATTGATGAAATGCCGGCAACAGACGACGTTCGACCAAGTACCCTGTGTCTTCAGGCACTCAAGAACGAACCCGCTCACACAGACCGCGGCCTTATATCGCTTCAACAGCAGGCGCTGCAACCGTCTTTTCCATGCGCGCGGCGCTTGGGGTAGCGGAAATAGCCGCGAGATATGGTCCGTGTAGTAATGTCTGACACCCGGCTTGAGCAGCGTCAGCCACCATAAATAGCTGTTCCTGATAGGTTCGGTAAAGTTCCAATGCACCGCTTCGATCTCGAATCGTCGCATCAGGCTTAGGAGCGAGGCGAGGACATGCCAGCTAAAGCCGCCCATTTCGAGACATGCAATCGGTACGCCTGCGCGCTCGAGCGG
Organism: Pirellulales bacterium; assembly: GCA_036490175.1. Classification (NCBI taxonomy): domain Bacteria; kingdom Pseudomonadati; phylum Planctomycetota; class Planctomycetia; order Pirellulales; species Pirellulales bacterium. The sequence goes on from DASXEJ010000312.1 coordinate 30,956, forward strand.
TGTCGGCTGTTCAGGAAGGTGCGATACGATAAATAGCGGTAAGAATAGGCTGCCTCGCTCGCGGAAGGCACTTGCGATGCCAGCTATTTGTTCTTCCAATGACCCAAACTTTTGAGAGGGGTCCATCACGATCGCGTACAGGACGCGCGGCAACCGCCTTCCGCCGACTCGTACATCCGGTGTGGCGTCGCCTAGAGTCGTTGCCATGTGTGCAACGTGGCCGTTAACGATGACATCGTGGCTGGCGATCTAAGGTG